>JAYSLR010000426.1:0-13471 GCA_043725365.1 Rhizobacter sp.
CAGGCCGGCGAGGGCATCAGGAAGCCAGCGCCGAGCAGCGCAGCGCAGCGGGGTCGGGCCGCTTGCGGCCCAAGTCGGCATGTTTGAGGTCCTGTACTCAGGGCCGAGTTTGCCGACTTGCCCCGCGTAGCGAGCAGCGCAGGGCACCCCCGACGCAGTCGGGGGCGCGGCTTCAGCCCTCGCCGGCCTGGGCGCTCCCGCCTTTGCCGCTGCGACGATTGAAGTCCGACTCGCGGCACAGGCAGCGAACGGAGGCAACGGGCCGAGTGCCGACATCCGAGGCGCCGGCAAGCTTCGCAGGTCGCGGGTCGCGCGATGCGCGTTGGAGCAAGTGACATGAACGCGGTGCTGATGCCCAGTCCTTCGCGCGGCGCTGCCGGGCCGCGCAGCCCATTCGACCTGGCCGACGACGATGCGTACCGGCGCTGGCGCGACGCCAAGCAGGCTGCGCAGCCCCGCCGCATCGAGGACCTGGTGGTCGATGTGGCCGATCCGCGCCGCCTGACGGCGTCGGAGCGCAGCGCACTGCTGGCGCGCTGCGCGACCGCGAACATGGCGATCTACCGCAGCCCGATCACCGCCGCCGACAAGGAGATCGCGCTTCGCCTCGGCCAGCAACTGGGCCTGCATCGGCTCGACGCCAACTGGCTCGCCGACGAGGACGGCGTCTCGCCGATCACGGTGTCTGTCGGTGAGCGCGATGCATCGGGCGGCGGCGACCGTGCCGCCTTCATTCCGTACACCGACCGGCCGATCAAGTGGCACACCGACGGCTACTACCACCCGCCGGGCCGCCGCATCTGCGCGATGCTGCTGCATTGCGTCACCCCAGCGCTGAGCGGGGGTGTTACGTCGCTGATGGACCCCGAGATGGCGTACATCGCGTTGCGCGATGCCGACCCGCAGGCGGTGCGGGCCCTGATGGCGCCGGACGCGATGACGATTCCCGAGCGCACCGACGACGCCGGCGTCGCGCGTGCGGCGCAGGCCGGCCCGGTGTTCTCGGTGATGCCGGGCGGCAGCGTCCTGCACATGCGCTACACCGCGCGCACGCGCAGCATCGAATGGAAGGCGGACGCCGCGACCCGCGCGGCCGTGGCCCTGCTCGAGCGGCTGCTCGGCGACGACGGGCCGACGCTGTTCCGCACCCGGCTCGAGGCCGGCATGGGCTTGGTCTGCAACAACGTGCTGCACGACCGCTCGGGCTTCGTCGACGACCCGCAGCGGCCGCGCCTGCTGTACCGGGCACGTTACCTCGATCGCGTCGGATGAACCCGCAGGAGCCCGCATGTCGCATTGGCTGACCGTCTGGCGTGCCGCGCAGCTGGTGGGCGTGGCCCGGGGCGCGCTGCAGCAGCAGGTGCGCGACGGCACGCTGAGCCTGAGCGACGGCCTCGTCTCCACCGACGCGTTGTTGCGCCTGTACCCGACGGTGCAGTTCGAGAGCTCGGGTCTGCTCGAGCGCGTCGCGCACATCAAGGACGAGGCCTTCGGCCGGCGCGTGCGTGAGCGCCTGCTGCCGAGCCAGGAGGTGCTCGCGCAGCGGCTGTTCCTGCAGAGTCAGGAACTGGCCGATGTGCGCCGCCACCTGCAGCGCTACCACGGCCTGGTGATCGATCTGCAGCGGCGCTTGCGCGACGCGCTGGCCAGCCGCGCCGGCGACCCCGCGCTGATCGAGCTCGAGCGCGCGCTGACGCACGGCCTGGCGCAGGCGCTCGCCACCGAATCGGTCGACGTTCTGGATGTGATGGACGATATGCTGAAGGTCATGTCTGCACAGGTCACGGTGCGCCCGAGCGGCCACGAATTCACCGTCGAGGGCCACGACACGCTGCTGCAGGCCGGCCTGCGCGCCGGGCTCAAGCTCAACTACGGCTGCGGCAACGGCACCTGCGGCATGTGCAAGGTGCGCGTGACCGCCGGCGAGGTGGTGCAGACGCAGCACTACGACTACCCGCTCTCGCAGGCCGAGCGGCAGCAGGGCTACACGCTGGCGTGCGCGCACACGCCGGCCAGCAGCGAGCTGACCCTCGAGCTGCTGGAGGCGCGCGGACCCGAGGACATCCCGCCGCAGGTGATCGTGACCCAGGTGCGCGCGGTGACCGAACTCGCGCCCGACACCCGGTTGCTGCATCTGCAGACGCCGCGCAGTCATCGCCTGCGCTTCCTGGCCGGGCAGTCGGTGATGCTGGGCCTGGCCACGTCGGGCGACGACGTGCACGCCGACCACCCGGTGGCGAGCTGCCCGTGCGACGACCGCAACCTGCAGTTCTTCATCGCCCGCGACGACGACGATCCGTTCGCGCGCCAGGTCTTCTCGGGGGCGCTGCGGCCCGGCATGGCGATCACGGTGCGCGGCCCGAGCGGCGACTTCGTGCTCGCGGACAGCCACCGGCCGCTCGTGTTCGCCGCCTGCGACACCGGCTTCGCGCCGGTGAAGAGCCTGATCGAGCACGCGCTCGCGCTGGACGCCGCGCCATCGCTGTCGCTGTTCTGGCTGGCCACGCGCAGCGACGGGCACTTCATGGCCAACCAGTGCCGTTCCTGGTCCGAGGCCCTCGATCAGTTCGAAGTGGCGCTGTCGATGAACCCCGACGCCGCACGCGGCGCGCGCGAGATCGCGGTGGCGATGCGCGTCGACCTGTTCGACATCGACTGCGATTTCTACCTGGCCGGGCCGCAGGAGTTCGTGCAGGTCCTGCGCGAGGAGTTGCGCGGCGCCGGCGTGCCGGCAGGGCAGTTGTTCGCGCAGGTGATCGCGAGCGAAGCGCTGGAGGGAAGGGAGTGAACGCGCCGCCTGATGGGCTGCCCGACTGCGCCGGCGGCGAGTCGTTCGCGCTGCGCGTGCTGGGCCACAGCATGGCGCCGGAATTCAACGAGGGCGAGATCATCATCATCGAACCCGAGGGCCTGGCCAGGGACGGCAGCTACGTGCTCGCCTGGCACGAGGAGGCATGGATCTTCCGCCAGTTGCTGCGCGACGCGAGCGGCTGGCGCCTGCACGCGCTGAGCCCGGCCTTTGCCGACGTGCCGCTGCCCGACCTCGGCGCCGTGCGCGGCGTGATCATCCAGAAGGCCTTGCCGGGGCGGCGGCGAGCCTCCAAACGCTACATCTGAGGAAGTCCCCGTGCCGTACTACATCTACCGCGTGCTGCCGTATGCGCAGCTCGAAAAGCTCGCCGAATTCGACGCGTTCAAGCCAGCCTCGGCACACGCCAAGGCGCTGCGCGTGGCCGAGCGCGATGCGCCCGCCGGCAAGGTCAAGGTGATGTTCGCCGACAACGAACAGGTCGCCGAAGACCTGCTGTGCCAGATCCGCGATCCCGGGCCGTCCGGGGACGATTGAGGTCGGCGCGTGGACGAGGCCGCCTTCGCCCGGGCGCGCGTCGGCGCGAACCCGGCGCCCTGCGTGTTCGAGAAGGCGCTGCTCGCGCGCTGCGCGCAGTGCGAGCTGGCGCAGCGGCACGCGCTGGCCGAGCGCGAGCTGGTCGCCTGCCCGTCGCCGACCGCGCGCACCAACTGCGCGACGCTGGCGGCGCTGCTGCACGAACGCGCCACCTTCGCGCTGCGCCTGCCGCGGCCGGGCGAGCCGCTGCCGCATGCGCGGGCGATGCAGCTGCAATGCGGCGGGCTGCAGGGACTGCGCGATGCGCTGGCGGCCCCCGAGGCGGACGTGCACCGGATGGTGATGCAGGCTCATACGCACAGCGCCAGCCTGCTGGACCTGCCGTGGGACGCGATCGTGCGCGACATCGCCGCGTGGCAACTGCGGCGGCGGCGATGAACCTGCCCCGTCTCGATCGGCTGGTGGACGCGGTGCAGACCAACTGCCACATTGCCGATGCCAGCCACGCCGCGGACATGACGCTGTGCATCTACCTGCTGCAGATGCGCGAGTTCTTCCGCTGGGAGCACGGCATCGCGCCGCTGCAGTCGCTGCCGCACCACGATCTCGGCCGCTGGCTCGCGCAACGCGAGGCCCTGTGGGAGTCGCTCGAGGGCCAGGCCTTCGTGCCGCTGCCGTTGCCCGGCGGCTCGCTCGACCCGTTCGACGCGCTGACGATCAACGCGCAGCTGCGCCCGCTCGGCCTGGTCTACGGCGCCGGCTACACCGGGCCGGGGCGCGCGAGCTTCTTTCTCGGCGAGCTTCGGTGCGTGCAGGCGCGCGAAGGCGTCGAGCTGCTGGTCAGCGGCTGCGAGCATGCGCGCGGCCTGGCGGCGCCGCCGGCGGCGCTCGCGGGGTCGACGGTGCTGCTGCGGCAGGAGGCGTTCGCGCGCTGGGTCTGGGAGAAGTACGAGGCCTGGACGCTCCGGCGCCAGCCCGGCGCGTTCAAGGCCGCGCTCGACGCCCACGGCTTCGAGCGCCTGGGCACCGCGGCGGTCGAGCGCCTGATCGACGCCGAGAGCGAGACCCTGGTCCTGCACGAACTGGGAGAGCACCGGGCGGGTCGGCGGCTCGGGCCCGACTGGCAGGCGCTGCGCGCCGGGGTGTCGCGTCGAACCGAGCTCCACCTGCGGGCGATGCGCGACCACCTCGCCGACTGCCTGGTGACGCTGCCGACCCTGCTCGACCGGCGCGCCGAGGCCTCGCTGCACTTCTGGTTCGCCAACCTGGAAGGTGTGCGTGGATTGCTGTTCCCGCGCCTGTGGCAGGCCTATGCCGCCTGGTCGGCCGGTGACGGCGGCGCCGCGCTGCGCGACGCGGCGACGGCGGGCTCGGCCCACTGGAGCCGCGCCTGCGACGAACTGCTGGCACTGCATCGGAACCCCGGCACCGACGCGGCGTCGCTGATCGACGCGTGCGCGCTGTCGCCGGACTGGGTGCTGCACTGAGGGCGCCGGGGCCACGCCCGAACCGGCGCGCTACGGCGACGGTGGCGCGGGCGGCGCGTTCAGCCGTTTCCAGGCCTGGAAGCCGCCGGCCACCGACAGCGCCTTGGCGTAGCCCAGCGAGCGCAGCAGGCTGGCGGCATACAGGCTGCGGCGACCGCTGTTGCACACGCACAGCAGGATGTTGTCGTGCACATGGTGCAGGCGGTTGACCGTCGCGAAGAAGGTCTGCACGTCGATGTCGCTGGGCGCGCCGGCGTCGAGGATGTCCTGCTCGTCTTCGGTCAGCGCATGGCCGAGCAGCAGCTTCACCTCGAACAGCGGGATGTGCACGGTGCCCGGGATCGCGCCCTTCATCTCGATCTCGAAGGCCTGGCGGATGTCGATCATCGTCCCCAGGCCGAGACGGCACAACTCGGTGGCGGCGCCCAGGCTGATCTCGAGCGGCTCGGTGTCGGCGCTGCGCGCCGCGGTGTCAACGGGGTTCATGGCAATCCTGGTGGCGGCGTCTTCCCGCCCCGGTATTGTCACCTGCGCCCGCCGGCGCGCCGCACCGGTCAGGTGTCGCGCCAGACCATGATCTTCATCATCGCGACCGCACCGGCGACGATGCCGGCCACCGCGATGAACGAGCCCAGCGCCAGCGTCGACAGGCCCGACAGGCCCTGGCCGATGGTGCAGCCGAGCGCCGTCACGCCGCCGAAGCCCATCAGCAGCGCGCCGATCAGCTGGTTGCGCAGGTCCGCCAGCGATGCGAAGCCTTCCCACTGAAACCGCCGCGTGGCCAGCGCATAGGCGAACGACCCGAGCACGACGCCGATCACGCTGGCGATGCCGAAGCTCAGGTGCAGCGACTGGTCGGTCCAGAGCATCAGCAGTTCCAGGCCATAGGCCATCGGGCCGACGAAGCTCATCGACTCGAGCGTGTGCGAGTTGGTCGCGAAGTAGACGGTCTCGAGCGTGTCGGGGTTCTCGCCGTAGCCGACGTGGCCGCTCAGGTACCAGCCCGCGACGATCAGCAGGCCCAGAACGATCCCGCCGAGAACCTGTGCCGCATTGGCGCGAAACCGCCGGTCCTTGAACACGATGACCAGCAGCCCGAAACCGATCGCGCATGCGGTGGCGAGCAGCGTCGCCCGGGCGGGCGCGCCGCTCAGCCGGGCCAGCAGGCCGGGCAGGCTCGGGTCCGGCAGGCCCAGGGCCTTCAGGTCGATTGCCACCGGGTCGAGGAGGCTGGCGCGCCACTGGGCGAACAGACCCTTGAGCGTCATGTACGACGCGATCGCCATGAAGGTCAGCACGACCAGCGAACGCACGCTGCCGCCGCCCAGCCGGACCAGATTCTTGTTGGCGCAGCCGGCGGCCAGCGTCATGCCGATGCCGAACAGCAGCCCGCCCACCAGCAGCGACAGCCAGTTCAGCATCGGGCGCTGATACACCGACTTCGACAGATCGACCAGGCCGAAGTAGTACAGCAGGTTGGCGCCGACCACCGCCACCGCGATCGCCAGCAGCCACATGCGGGTGCGCCCCCAGTGGCCCATGTTGACGACGTCGGAGATCGCCCCCATCGTGCAGAAGTTGGTCCGGTTCGCCACCGCTCCGAACACGAAGGCCAGCGCAAAGCCGCCCCACAGCACCAGCGTGGCGAGGTTGCTCGTGCCGTTCATCGGGCCTCCGTCTTGCCGAGGTCAGTTGGCCGGCACGCCGGCCACCTTGCCCAGCGTGGCCTGAATGGCCGAGGGCGCGTTGATGATGCCCATGAACTGGCCCATTCCCAACGATGGCCAGCCCAGTGCGATGCGGTAGCGCGCGTAGAGCGCATACACCTTGTTGCCGACGATGAAGACCTCGTACGGCAGGCCGGCCATGTGATCGGCGCCGATCTTGTTGACCCACCACCCTTCGCCGGTGCTCGCGTCGTTCATCGCGACGCCGAAGACGGCCAGCTCGCGGTCGGGCAGCACCACTTCGTAGACCCCGGAGGTGCCGCCAACGCCGCTGGCCAGGTTGGCCCGGACCGTCTTCAGCGCGTCCTGGAAACTGGCATGCGTGTACAACTCGCTGCGCGGCGAATCGAAGCGCTCCATGCCGATCATGTAGCGGTAGCTCGGCAGGTCGCCCGCCGCGACGTCGCCACCGAAGCCCGCGCCGCTGCCCAGTGCGCGCGCCAGGCGCGTCTGCACCGCTTCGACCGCCGGCCGGGCAGCGTCGAACTGCCCGCGCAGGTAGGCGCGGTACCAGTAGTCGGGATTCATGTACGACACCGTGCCATCGCCTTGCACACCGACGCGAATGCCGGCGGCCACGATGGCCGACCCGCCGAGGGAGCGCAGCGCCTCCAGTACCGCGCCATCGGTGACGATCACGGTGCCGTGATCGGCGAGCCCCTTCGGCGTGTGGCGTCCGACGACGGTGAAGCCCTCGGCCTGCAGCTTCTTCTCGACGTCCGCCATCTGCGAAGGCAGGTCCGCGGCGGGGAGCTTCGCGCCCAGCAGGTAGGGCGCGACCGCCCAACTGGCCGGGGCCGCGCACAGCAGGACGAGGCACAGGATCAGTCTTCTCAAGGAGATTCCCCTGGTCGACAGCGCAGGAGCTGCGCGAAGGTGGTGGACAGCGAACGCGCCGGCCATGCCGGCGGGTGCGTCACCGGAAGGTCGTCAGATGAACAGGCAGACGTCGGTTTCGCCGGCGAACTTCAGGAAGGTGGCGGCACCGCCGTATTCGATGCCGTCGATGAAGTCGCTCTTCTTGAAGTCGAACAGGTCCACCGTCATCTGGCAGGCGATGAACTTCACGTCGGCCTCCTGGCACAGCGCGCGCAGTTCCTCCAGCGAGGCCACACCCTTCTTCTTCATCTTGGCCTTCATCATCTTCGTGGCCATCGCCTCCATGCTGGGCATCATCTTCAGCAGCACCGGCATCGGCGGCATCGGCATCGCCGGATTGGCCAGCGGGCTGATCTTGATGCCCTTGAGGCTCTTGCGCAGCAACTGCAAGCCGTAGAAGGTGAAGAAGATCTGCACTTCCCAGCCGAGCGCCGCGGCGGTCGAAGCGAGGATCAGCGGCGGGTACGCCATGTCCAGTGCGCCCTTGGTGGCGATGATCGCCATCTTCTTGCTTGCCATGCGGTCTCCGTTCGTCAGGGGTTGCGGGCGCTAATGCGCTCAGGCCTTCTTGAGCAGGAAGATGTACTTCTTGTCTTCGCTGGACTGCTCCAGCAACTGGTTTCCGGTCGCCTCGGCGAACGCGGCCATGTCGCACACCGAACCGGGATCGGTCGCAATCACGCGCAGCACCTGACCTGACGCCATGTCGGAAAGTGCCTTCTTGGTCTTGACGATGGGCAGCGGGCAGGCGAGCCCGGACGCGTCGAATTCTTTGTCGAAATTCATCTGTTGTCTCCGTTCGTCAATCAGCGCGCGACGTGATGGACAGCGAGTCCGCGAATCACGAGTGCGGGACCGCACCCACATCGGCACCATCTTGTCGCATTAGCGAATATCCGGGCTCGGACGTCTATTACCGCGAAGGGTGGTCGTTGATAGCCCATATGGGTAGTAGGGAAGTCTAGCTCCCGTCGGGGATCTCGTGCCCCGGTACGGAGTAAGGTGAGCACTCGCAGCCAGACTCCCCAGGCTGTCCTTGCTGCGTGACGATGCACGCAGCTCCGGAGGTGACGATGAACCGCAATTCAGTGCTTCCCACGTTTCGCCTGGAAACGCACACGGCCATAGCGCAAGCCAATCCGAAGAGCAACTCGCCCGTCACGATCGACTCGCCGGCGCTGGATGTGATGACCGACCTGACCCGGGTGAAGGCGGCGACGATCAGTCCTTCGACCACGCTCAGGCAAGCCGAACAGACGATGGTCTATCAGGGCGTTCGCATGCTGTTCGTGGTCAGTGACATGCCATCCATTGAAGGGCTGATCACGTCGACCGACTTGCAAGGCGAGAAACAGATGCGCCTGGTCCACGAGCGCGGCGTTCACTACGACGACCTTTGTGTGGCCGACGTGATGACCGGACTGCCGATGCTGGACGCGATCGACTTCGATCGAATGAAGACGGCCGTCGTCGGCGACGTCGTCGAGACCCTGAAGCGGTTCGGCAGGAATCACCTGTTGGTCATTCAGAATCCCACGTCCCTTTCACCTCGTCGAGTGCGAGGGGTGATTTCGCGGGCGCAGATCGAGCGGCAACTCGGTGAGGCCATCGATATCACGCCCATCGCCAACAGCTTTTCGGAGATCGAGCGAGCACTGGCTTGAGTCGGCGGCTCCAGAACGTGAATCAGGGCGAGCGTTCGTGGACCGTGACGAAGTGATTTGCGAGTACTTCGGCAATCGATCGGTTCATCGGCTCTGGTCGAACCGGTTGCCCGATCGGTGGGTCGGATGGTGGGTCCAAAGGAAAACGGGCCGCGAAGGCCCGTATTTCCTGGATCGATGGTGGAGAGGAGGAGGATCGAACTCCCGACCTTCGCATTGCGAACGCGACGCTCTCCCAGCTGAGCTACCCCCCCACACGAGCTGGTAGTCTATCAAAAAGTGCCGGCAGCCGCCGGCCCCGGCTCACGCTGGCACCCCGATGCGCGTGCGTGCAGGCCGGCGTCCGCCACCACTTGCCCGAGCGTCCGCATGGCCCGATACGACCCCGACTGGCTGGATGTCCAGTACAACAACCGCGCCCGCATCCCCGAGCATCCGGCGATCTTCGAGCGCTGGGCGCGCGCGTCGGCGCTGGCGCGCGAGGCGTCGCCGTGCCGGCTCGACCTGGCCTATGGCAGCGGTCCGAACGAGCAGCTCGACCTGTTCCCGACCGCGCATGCGAACGCGCCAGTGCTGGTGTTCATCCACGGCGGCTGGTGGCGCTCGCTGGACAAGCGCGACCACGCCTTCATCGCGCCGGCGTTCACGCAGGCCGGTGCGCTGGTCGTGCTGCCGAACTACGC
Source organism: Rhizobacter sp. (assembly GCA_043725365.1). GTDB lineage: Bacteria > Pseudomonadota > Gammaproteobacteria > Burkholderiales > Burkholderiaceae_C > LMDS01. The sequence goes on from JAYSLR010000426.1 coordinate 9,787, forward strand.
GCTGTGCCCGGCGGTGACGATCGACGAGATCGTGCTGCAGATGGTGCGGGCGCTCGCCTGGGTCCACCGCCATGCCGCGGGGCACGGCGGCGACCCGCGCCGCATCGTCGTGGCCGGTCATTCGGCCGGCGGCCACCTCGCCTCCATGCTGCTGAGCTGCCGCTGGGCCACGGTGGCGAGCGATCTGCCCGCAGCGTTGGTGCGCGCGGCGCTGTCGATCTCGGGCCTGTTCGAACTGGAGCCGCTGCGCCACACGCCGTTCCTGCAGGCGGACCTGCGACTCACGCGGCGCTCGGCGCAGCGCCTGAGCCCGGCGCGGTTCGCGCCGCCCGACGGCACGCTGTTTGCGACCGTCGGCGCGCAGGAAAGCGAGGAATTCCTGCGCCAGAACCGGCTGATCCGCGAGGCCTGGGGCACACGCGCCGTGCCGGTCTGCGAGACGGTTGCGCGGACGAACCACCTGAACGTGCTGCACGCGCTGGCCGATCCGCAGGCGCGACTGCACCGGCTTGCGCTGCATCTGCTCGGGCTGGCGCCGATGCCCGACGCATGAAGGCGCTGCGTTGCGCCGGTGTCGCGCCCCGCATAGCCCCGCTCAATGCGGTGCATTGGCGGTTTGTATTGCCGCGCGGCGGGGGCTGCGGTAGCGTGCGGTGTGCCGCCCGTTTGAAGCGAACGCCTTCGGCGGCCGTCGCAGTTCATTCACCAGGAGACCGACATGGGCTTGAAAGGATCGAAAACCGAGCAGAACCTGAAGGACGCCTTCGCGGGCGAATCGCAGGCGAATCGACGTTATCTGTATTTTGCGAACAAGGCCGACATCGAAGGCCAGAACGACGTGGCGGCGCTGTTCCGCTCGACCGCCGAGGGCGAGACCGGGCATGCGCACGGCCACCTCGAGTTCCTCGAGGCGGTGGGCGACCCGGCCACCGGGCTGCCGATCGGCTCGAGCCGGCAGAACCTGGCCGCGGCCGTGGCCGGCGAGACGCACGAGTACACCGACATGTACCCGGGCATGGCCAAGAGCGCGCGCGAGGAAGGCTTCGACGAGATCGCCGACTGGTTCGAGACCCTGGCCAAGGCCGAGCGCTCGCACGCCAATCGCTACGTGAAGGCGCTCGACGCGCTGGTCGATTGACCTTGTAGTCACGCTCACCGAACAGGGGGCTTCGCGCCCCTTGTTCATTGATGGGAGACAAGCCGATGACGAGCCGCGAAGGCAACCTCGAAGCGCCCACGCGCCACCCGGTCGACTGGAAGAACCCGGCGTTCTACGACCAGGCCGCCTGCGAGACGGAGATGGAGCGCGTTTTCGACATCTGCCACGGCTGCCGCCGCTGCGTGAGCCTGTGCCAGTCGTTCCCGACGCTGTTCGATCTGATCGACGCCACCGCCGACGGCGAGGTCCACGAGGTCGCGAAGAAGGACTACTGGAGCGTCGTCGACCAGTGCTACCTGTGCGACCTGTGCTACATGACCAAGTGCCCGTACGTGCCGCCGCATCCGTGGAACCTGGATTTCCCGCACACGATGCTGCGCGCGAAGGCGATCAAGTTCCGCAACGGCGAGGTCGGGGCCGGCGAGAAGCTGCTCGCGTCGACCGACACGCACGGCCAGTTCGCCGGCATCCCGGTGGTCGTGCAGGTCGTCAATGCGCTGAACCGGACCAGGCCGGTGCGCCAGCTGCTCGACAAGGCGCTACACGTGCATCCCGACGCCTGGCTGCCCGAGCTCGCGACGAAACGCTTCCGCTGGAGTGCCGACAAGGGCGACGCGGCCGCGCCGGTCGTCAACGGCGAGCGCACGCCGGGCAAGGTCATGATCTTCTCGACCTGCTACGTCAACTACAACGAGCCCGGCATCGGCTTCGACCTGATCAAGCTGCTCCGGCACAACGCCGTCGCCTACACGGTGGTCGAGAAGGAGAGCTGCTGCGGCATGCCCAAGCTCGAACTCGGCGACCTCGACGGCGTGGCCCGGCACAAGGAGGCGAACATTCCCGTGCTGGCGCGGTATGCGCGCGAGGGCTGGGCGATCCTGGCGGCGATCCCGTCGTGCACGCTGATGTTCAAGCAGGAACTGCCGCTGCTGTTCCCCGACGATGCCGACGTGAAGCTGGTGCAGGAGGCGATGTTCGACCCGTTCGAGTACCTGATGGCACGCCACAAGGACGGGCTGCTGAAGCTCGACTTCAAGGCCGCGCTGGGCAAGGTGAGCTACCACATCCCCTGCCACGGCCGGGTGCAGAAGATCGGCAAGAAGACCGAGGAGGTCTTCAAGCTGATCGGCCAGACGGTGGCGGTGCAGCTGAACACGGTCGAGCGCTGCTCGGGCCATGCCGGCACCTACGGCGTGAAGACCGCGTTCCACGCCAATGCGATGAAGATCGGCAAGCCGGTATTCAAGGCGATGGGCAAGGACGCGCCCGACTACATCAGCTCCGACTGCGCGCTCGCCGGCCACCACATCGCGCAAGGCATGGCGCAGGAAGGACTGCCGGCGGCGAGACTCGCGCACCCGCTGAGCCTGATGCGCGTCGCCTACGGGCTGGAGTGAAGCCATGACGATCACCAAACCCATCACCAAAGACAGCCTGATGACGCTGGAGGCCTACGCGAAGATCCGCAAGACCGCGCGCGCCGGGTTCATCGCGCACCGCAAGCTGCGCACCGTGCACCTGGGCGAGCACCTCAGCGTGCAGTTCGAGGACGAGCGCACGATCCGCCGGCAGATCCAGGAGATGCTGCACATCGAGAAGATCTTCGACGAGGACGGCATCGACGCCGAGATCGAGGCCTACGCGGCGCTCGTGCCGGACGGCACGAACTGGAAGGCGACGGTGCTGATCGAGTACCCGGACGCGCACGAGCGCAAGCGCGAGCTGGCGCGGCTGATCGGCATCGAGGACCGCCTGTTCGTCGAGGTCGAGGGCCATGCGCGCGTCTACGCGATCGCCGACGAAGACCTGGATCGCGAGAACGCCGAGAAGACCTCGGCGGTGCACTTCGCGCGCTTCGAGTTCGAGCAGCCGATGCGCGACGCGGTGCGCGCCGGCGCCGGCGTGAAGCTGGGCTGCGACCACACCAACTACCCGGCGCACGTCGCGATTGCGGCAGAGACGCTGGCGAGCCTGGCCGGCGACCTGACTTAGCGCGCCCGGCTCAGCCCCCGGCCATCCCGAACGCGCGGCTCCACGAGAGTTCGACCACCGGCTCGGTGTGGCTGTTGTGCAGCGCGCGCGACGCGCCCAGGCCCAGGCGGATCTCGCCGACACGGCCCGGTTGCCACGCCGCCCACGTCATCGCCTGGGTGATGGCACCGCCGGCGGTTGTCACCCGCCCTCCACCGGCCGCGCCGACCAGCGCTTCGGCGCCGACGCGCACCGAGGTCGCCGGCGCGGCGCTGATGCCCAGCCCGATCAGGCCGACCGAGTACGCGCCTGCGCCGCCGGCGAATGCGCTGTGGGCCTGGCCGGTCAGGTACAGGTGGTCGCCGATGTAGCGGTTCAGCTTCAGCCCGATCGTGTCGAGCGAGCGTCGGCTGCCGTCGGCACGCGCGACGCGCGCGTGGTGTTGCCACGCGCCGACCCACTCGGTGCGGACGACCTGGGCGGGTGCCGCCGGTCGGCCATCGATTCCGGGCTCCAGGTAGAGGCCGAGCCAGACTTGCGCCTCGCGGGCGAGCA
>JAYSLR010000427.1:0-13953 GCA_043725365.1 Rhizobacter sp.
GCACCCGGCGCGGCACGGTCCGGAAGCCGGGCTGGGATTCGATCAGGTCGCCGATGCGCGCATGCGTCGCGTCCACGTCGTGGACCTCGCGGACCGCGACCGCACGCGCGCCGAGCTCGCTGCGCAGCACCCGCGCGACCGCATGCAGTGCCGCCTCGAACGAGGCCGCGTCACGCACGGCGCGCACGATCTGTGCCGCGGCGTCGCGCAGCCCGGACTCGTCCAGCAGCGGCGCCGACGTCGCCGGCGGCGAAAGCGCGCGGCGCTGCTCGCCGTGCAGCGCCGAACGCCACAGGCCGAGCGCCAGCAGGCTCGCCACGCCGGTGATCAGGGTCAGCAGCGTCTCGTGGCCCGCCGGCCGCAGCAACGCGAGCGCCGCCACCGCGGCGGCAAGCCAGAAGGAGGTACGCGACAGTCGGAGCAACATGATCGACGAGGCTGGCAAGGCGTACGGGCACCATCGGGAACAGCAGCGCAGGGCCGCGGACTCGCAGGGCGGGCGAGGGTCTGCTCGGATTTCGGCAGTTCGCGGCCGAACTTGACCCCATTCCGCCCGCGCCGCGCCTGCCATGGCATCGACCGGAAGCCGGGCGTCCTTACAATCGTTCGCATGAATCGTGTGGGCGGCATCAGGGCGACTCTGCTCCGACCGGCGCGGCATGGCCGACGCGGTGCCACCGCCGTGGCGCCGCGATGACGGCGCCGCCGCTGCTGTTCGAGTTCGCGCTGGCCGCGGCAGCGCTGGTGGTCGGTGCGCTGCTGGCCGTCGGGCTGTTGCGATCACGGCAGCGCCTGACCGAGTCGCTGCGCGAGGCCCGCGCCCGCTCGGACTGCCTGGAGCCGCTGCTCGAGGTCTGGCAGTGGCAGAGCGCGTCCGACCACCGCGTGGTCTCGATCCGGCCTCCAGCCGGCGCCCCGGCCGCCGCCTGGAGTGCAGGGCCTGCGGCCACGTCGTTGTGGGAGTGCTTCACGGCGGTGGATGCCGACGCGCTGCGCGCCAAACTGGCGGCCGCCGCACCGCTCGACGACCTGGCGGTGCACCTCGGCGGCAGCACCGGGGCACCGCGGCACGGCCTGCTGCGCGGCCGCGCTCACCGCGACGCGGCCGGGCGCTTCGCCGGCTACCACGGCACGTTCCGCGAGCTCGAAGCGGCACCGACCGGGCCCGGCACGGCCGAGGCGGCCACCCTCGCCCGGCCGGCGCCGGGGCCCGCCGATGCGCCGCCGCAGGACGGCCACGAAGCGTTCAGCTTCACCGTCTCGCACGACCTGCGTGCGCCGATCCGGGTCGTCGAAGGGTTCACGAAGATCGTCAAGGAGGACTACGGCCACCTGCTCGACCGCGTCGGCAACGACCACCTCGACCGCGTGCTCGGTGCCGCCGCGCGCATGAACAACATGATCGACGCGCTGCTGGCGCTGTCGAAGCTGTCGTCGCAGCCGATCGCCCGGCAGCCGGTGAACCTGTCGCAGCTGGCCGGCTACGTCGCCGACGACCTGCGCCGGCAATGGCCCGATCGCTCGGTGGTGATCGAGATCGAGCCCGGCATGCTGATCCAGGGCGACCCGACGCTGCTGCGCGTGGTGATCGAGAACCTGCTCGGCAACGCCTGGAAGTACACCGGCAAGGCGCCGCAGCCCCGCGTGGCCTTCGGGCGCGACGGCCACGCCGCCGACACCTTCACGGTCAGCGACAACGGCGCGGGCTTCGACATGCGCTTCGCCGACCGCCTGTTCGGCGTGTTCCAGCGCCTGCACAGCGCGACCGACTTCCCCGGCACCGGCATCGGCTTGGCCTCGGTGCGGCGCATCGTGCGCCGCCACGGCGGCGAGATCTGGGGCGAGGCCGAAGTCCAGCGCGGCGCGCGCTTCCACTTCTCGTTGCCGCAGGGCGCCCCGGCCGAGCCGTAGGCGCGCTGCTCAGGCGGGCGGCGGTGAGGCGGCGAGCCGCTCGACCGCCTCGAGCAGGCGCTGCGCCTGCGCGTCCATCGTCAGCGCGGCGGCCACGGCCAGGCGGTGCAGGCGCTCGAAGGCCGCCGCGCGCAGCAGCCCGTCACGCTGCATCAGCACGCCGATGGCCATCAGCACTTCGGGCGAGGGCATCGGCGCGGCAGCCGCAGCCGGCCGCGTGGCCGGCCGCGCCAGGGCCTGCGCGAGCGCCGCGTCGACGACCGGCAGGATCTGCCCGATGTCCAGCGGCTTGACGAGGTAGGCGACCGCGCCGAGCGCCGCGACCTGGGCCGCGGTCCGCTCGTCGGAGAACGCCGAGAGGAACATGAACGGCGTCGCGCAGGACTGGCGCAGGTAGGCGGCAACGTCGAACCCGCTCATGCCCTGCATCCGGATGTCGAGCAGCGCCAGGTCGGGGCGGTGTTCGCGCGCCAGCAGGATCGCGTCGTCGCCGTTGTCGGCATCGATCACGTCGTAGCCGGCCTGCGACAGGCCGTTCGCCAGCGTGGCCAGCACGAGGCGGTCGTCGTCAACGACGAGGATCGTGCCCTTGCGGTTCGTCATGGTCGCCCGATTGTCCGTGAAACCGGCGCGTGCCAGCACCGAATTTGTGCGCGTTCGTTCATGCCGACGGCGCGCGCGCGACGCCGGGCGGGCGCAGCGTGAGCGTGGCCTGCACCGCGGCGCCGTCCTGCGCCAGCGTCAGGCTCGCGCTGCGCCGCGGCAGCAGCGCGCGCACCAGGCCCAGGCCCGACACGCCGCCGGGGATGCGCGCCAGGCTGAACCCGGTCGGCAGCAGCCCCGGGTTCGCGATCGTCACCTGCACCTCGTCGTCGCTGCAGGCGAGCGCGCAGTGCAGTGCCGCCGCCGGCGTCGCGGCGCTGTGCTTGACGGCATTCGTCAGCAGCTCGTTCAGCGTCAGCGCGATCGGGATCGATTCGGCCTCCGGCAGCAGCCACTGCGGCGCGCTGGCGCCGCGGGTCTCGAATTCGATGGTCCGGCCGAAGCTGCGCTGCACCGAGGCGGCGATCGCCCGGACCACATCGGTCAGCCGCAGCGGCCCGCTCGCGCCGACCTGCAGACCGTAGACCTGCGCGATCGCGTGCACCTGGCCGACGACCTCGGCGATCGGCCCGGCGACCTCGGGCTTGCGCTGGGCGATCTGCTGCAGCAGCCCGGCCACGCCCTGCAGGTTGTTCTTGATGCGGTGATGCACTTCCTTCACCAGCATCTCGCGCTGCGCGATCGCGGCCTCCAGGCGCGCCTCCTGCGCGGCGCGCTGCTCGGTCACGTCGGTGGCAACCATCAGCAACTGGTCGGGCGGCGCGCCGGGCGCGTCGGCCAACGGCAGGTAGCGCGCGTCCCAGACGCGCGTCTCGCCGTCCTGTTCGACCCGGTATTCGCGCTGCGTCACCTCGCGCGAGGCCAGCGCCTGCTCCATGTCGGCGCGGCGCTGCGCCGCGATCGCCGGCTCGAAGAGCTGCTCGGGCAGCAGGCCGATCAGCGCCTGCGGGTCCTTGCGGCCGTTCGCGGCCGCGACGGCGTTGAGGCGCAGGATCTTCAGCGTGCGTGCATCGCGCAGCGTGATCGCCAGCGGCGCCGCCTCGATGATGCGCTGCAGCTGCGCCTGCGCCTGCGCCATGCGCGCCTCGGCCTGGCGACGCCGCTCGATGTCGAGCAGCGCGTAGGTCAGTTGCCGGCCGGCCGACTCGCGCGCCGTCGACACGACGTTGCCGACGACCCAGAACTCGCGGCCGTCGCGCGCCTTGACGCGGCATTCGAAGGTCTCGGCCTCGCCTTCGACCAGTTCGGTCAGGTAGCCGGTGCGCAGGAACGGGTGGCCGGCCTCGGGCGTGGCGACGGTGGCGATCGGCAGGTTCACGAAATCCGCCAGTTCGCCGCCGAACATGCGGCGTGCCGAACGGTTCATCCACTCGATGCCGTGCGGCCCGACCGTCACGATGCCCACCAGCACCGAATCCAGGATCGCGCGCGTGCGATCGGCCTGCACCGCCACCGCCCGTTCGGCGCGCTGGCGGTCGTCGACCAGGCGTTCCAGCTCCTGCTGCTGCAGCTTCAGCCGGGTGATGTCGGCGAGCACGGCGATCGCCTCGGGCGCGTCGCCCGGCGTGCCGGCGCGCCGCACCGACAGCGTGTACCAGCGCGTCTGCCCGGACGCACCGACGCGCAGCGCCAGTTCGGTCTCGTAGACGACACCGTCGTCCAGTGCCCGGCGCGCCTCGGCGGCGATGCGCCCGCTCGGTTCGTGGCGCGCGAGCAGCGCCTGCAGCGGCTGGCCCAGCGCCGTGCCGGCGGGCAGCTCGAGCATCGCCTCGAAGCGGCTGTTGCAGCGCGCCAGCAGTTCGCCGCGCAGGTAGGCGATGCCGGCGCTGGTGCTCTCGAGGATCGTGCTGAGTTCGCGCAGCAACTGCTCGGTGCGCTGCTGGGTCTCGTGCTGCTCGGTGATGTCGAGCGTGACGACCGAGGTCGTGCGCATGCCCGAGGCCAGCGTCGCCGGCTCGACCCGTGTCAGCAGCCAGCGCCGGCCGAGCTCGGGGTGGTCGATCGCGTAGCGCAGCTCGGCGCGCTCGGCACGGCGCAGCGCGGCCTGCAGGCGCTCGAACTCGGGCATCGATTCGGCCGCGACGATGTCGCGGCCGATGCGCTGGAGCGCCGCGCCGCCGCTCGCCGCGCGGCCGTCGGCGCGGCCCGCGTGGGCGCGCGGCACCCAGCCCGAGGCGTCCTGGAACGTCGCCAGGCCGACGCCGGCGGTGTCGATCAGCGCGCCGATCTGCATCTGCGCGAGGTCGCGCTCCTCCTCGGCGCTGCGGTCCTCGAGCACCGCCATGTAGCGGCGCTGGCCGCTGGCCGCGCGGTAGCAGCGCAGCGCCGCACGCAGCGGCCGCGCGGCGGCGCCGTCGGGGGCGACCCAGCCCTGCTGCTGCACCGCGGGGGCGCCGGGTTCGAGTGCCGCCAGGTGGCCGCCCTCGCCCCAACCCAGCAGCGCCTGCAGGCCGGCCGGCGCATCGGCCAGCGACACCGGCACCGTACCCACCAGCGCATCGAAGGCCGGGTTGCTGCGCAGCAGCAGGCCGCGCTCGTCGAACAGCACCATGCCGACCGGGCTCAGATCGAACCAGTCGTCGAGTTCGCGCAGCGAGCGGTCGGCGCGCTCGCGCGCCACGTGTTCGGCGGTCACGTCCTGCAGCACGCCCAGGTACAGCGGCTGCCCGGCCGCGTCGACCAGCGTGCGGCGCGCGACGCGGTAGCGGCGCTCGCGGCCGCCGGCGTCGATCAGCCGGCCCTCGGCCATGCCGGGCTCGGGCTGGCGTTCGGCGGGCGTCGCGCGCAGCCGCTGCCGCGTCGCCAGGATGCTCGCGTGGTCCGGTGCGGGCTGCAGCTCGATCGCATCGCGGCCGATCAGCTGCTCGCGGGCGAAACCGCTGAACGCGAGGAAGGCCGGATTCGCGTCGACGAAGCGGAAGTCCGGGCCCTGCAGCGTCGTCGGGAACGGCGACACCCAGAGAAAGTCGACCGCCTCGCGCATGGCGCCGACCGGCAACGCGGCCAGCGCCTGCGCCGCCGCCGCGCCGGGAGCGATCGGCGCCGCCCCGTTCGGGACCAGGCGCAGCACCGATCGGTGCGCGTCGAGGCGCCGCCACTCGAGCGTCGCGGCCCGGCCGTCGACGAGCCGTGCCTCGGGTGCCGGCGCTGCCTGGCCCGCGCCGGTCGCGGCGCGCCGGAGCCAGTGCACCGCGGCGGCGCCGAGGTGACCCTGAAGCTGCTCGATCGGCATGCCCGCCTCGCACGGCAGCAGGCGCAGCGCGGCCGTGTTCGCGAGCACGACGCGCGCCCGCTCGTCGAGCACGACGAGCGCGTCGGTCAGCAGATCGAAGAATTCGCGCCAGCCCGCGGCGCTGGACCACGGCTCGGGCGCAGCCACCTCAGTCGGCGCCGAGGCGTCCAGGGCCACGAAGGGGCCCCTGTATGGCCCTTGCGGCTGAGCGCCCCCTCGGGGGGCAGGAGCGAAGCGAGGTGGGGGTCGACACAACTCACTCCAGCTCGCTGGCGGCCAACAATGCGCGCAGCACGGCGCGGTTGATCTCGCTGACACTCATCATCAGCGTGTCGGCGGCGTCGCGAAACTCGAACAGCGCCTCGCCCTCGATCGCCCGCACGAGCTCGACATACGGCTGGTACGGCCCGCTGTTCGCGGCCAGCGCCTGGTGCACGCGCTCGGGCACGGGGATCGAGTCGAGCAGCTTCGCGAACGGCTGCTGGAACATGCGGTCCAGCAGCGAAAACACGCCGCAGATGAACATCTCGTTGCGCATTTCCTCGTCGCCGCTGCCGCGCACCAGCTCTTCCATCAGCAGGCCACGGCGCACCGCGGCGAACATCACCGGCTTCAGGTTCACGTCCTTGCTCGCGGTGGCGAGCAGCAGCGCGAGCCAACGCTTCAAGCGCTTGTAGCCCAGCATCATGATCGCGTGGCGGAACGAGCTGATCTCGACGCGCAGGCCGAACGCCGGCGAGTTGATGTAGCGCAGCAGCTTGAACGCGAGCGCCGGGTCGCGCTTGAGCGTGTTCTCGAGCCGCTCGATCGACTCTTCCTTGTCGACCTGGTGGATCAGCTCGACGATCGCCTGCATGCCGGGCGCCGCGACCGCGCTGCCGCTGCGCGCCGCGGTGGTCGTCACCGCGTCGTCGATCGGCCAGCCGAGCACGGCCTCGGCGCCGCGCGCGAAGCTGGCCTCCATGTCGGCGACGGTGCGCACGCCGGACTGGACGTGGGCGATGTTGCGGGTCACGCCGGCCGGCGCGCTCGGGTCGTTGACACGGCGGTCGTCGGCGAGCTCGATGATCGAGTACTTGAAGCACGGCAGCACCGCGCGCGGCAGCTCGGTCAGCGGCCGCCCCTTCAGCAGCAGCGTGCCGCCGTTGGCATGCAACGCGCACAGCGCCTCGACGTTGGCGGGGTCGGCGGCCATGAACGCCGGCACCTCGATCATCAGGTTGGCCGAGGGCTGCGCCAGCAGCAGCTCCTGCAGCAGGCTCTCGCTGACGATGTTGAGCGAGACGCGTGCGCCGGTCGCGGGCCAGACATTGCCGACCTCGTGCAGCAACTGCCCGACATCGAGCATGGCGTCGGTCCGCAGCGGGAACACCGTCAGCCGGGTTGCGGTGACGCTGCGCTTGCGGTCGATGAAGGGCGAATAACCCAGCGCGACCTGGCCGAGGATGGCCGCGTCGCTCACTGCAGCGCGCCCGTCCGGGCCGCGAGCCGGCGAGGGCACGGGCGACTCACGCGAAAAATCATGTCACGGGCTGAGGTAGTTGAACAGAGACAGCTTCTGAACGAGCGAATAGGCCTTCAGGGCTGCATCGTAGCCGGTCTGCTGGTTCGAGAAGTCCGAGATCGCCTTCGTCATGTCCAGGTCCTCGGCATTCGACTGCTCGGTCTGGCTCGACAGCTGCTGCGCCGACAGCCGATCGGTCACCGAGCCGACGCGGTTCATCGTCGCACCGACCGCGCTGCGCGCCGCGCTCAGCTGGCCCATCACCGAATCGATGCTGGCGAGGTCGGCGTTGTTGTTCTGCGCGACCTGCGCGCCGCTGAGGCCCGGCGCCTTCAGATCGGCGATCGCCTTGTCGAGCGCGCCGAACACGCTCAGGTTCGAAGTGGACGGAGCGAGCTGGAACGCGTCGCCGTTGGCGGGTTGACCCGAGATCGTCGCCGACATGCCGTCGACCTGGACCGCCTGGCCCGGCGTGAACGCCACGTTGGTCTGCGCGGTCGCGACCCCGCCCTTGAGCACCGAGTAGGTGGTGGCGCCGCCACTGACGCCGAACTGGATGCTGTAGGTCGATCCGGTCAGCGCCGAGGGGTCGGTGACCTTGCCCGAATCGATCCATGCCGAGCCGGTGCTGGTGGTCGCGCTGGTCGCGAACACGCCGTTGCCGGTGCGCGCACTCATCCACGCGGACGCGCCGTCGACGCTGAGGGGCAGCGCATCGGCGCTGGCCGACTGCGATTGCCCCGGGCTGCCCTGGAACTGGACGCCGCCGGGCAGGTCGGTGAACGGTGCGCGCGTCGAACTCTGCCCGCCGAACAGGTAGTTGCCCGATCCGTCGGTGCTGTTCGCGAGCGACAGCAGCTGCTGGCGAATCCCGGTCAGCGTGTTCGCCAGGCTGGCGCGATCGGCATCGGTGTAGGTCGCGTTGCCCGCCGAGACGATCGTCTCGCGCGCGGTCTGCAGCAGCGACGCCGCGTTGCCGAGCGCGCTTTCCGACTGGGTCATCGCGTTGTTGCTCGCGTCCACCGCACGCTGGGTCGCCGTGACGCGCGCCTGGGCCGCCTGCGCACGCTCCGAGCGCGCGGCCGCGGCCGGATCGTCGCTGGCGACATTGACGCGCTTGCCGCTCGTCATCTGCTCCTGCGTGGTCGACATCGCGGTCTGCCGGTCCATCAATTGCTGGATCGTGCTGTTGTAGCTGTTCACGGTGCTGATGCGCATCGGGCCACCTCGGAGGAATGAGACGTTGACGTATGGAAAGGGATCAGCCCGCCGCCACCTGCAGCATCGTGTCGAAGATCTGCTGTGCCACCTGCAGGATCTTGGCCGCGGCCTGGTAGCTCTGCTGGAACTGGATCAGCTTGGCCGCCTCTTCGTCGAGGTTCACGCCGGCGCTGTTGGCGCGCGCGGTCTCGGCCTGGCTCGCCGCCGCGGTCGAGATCGTCGAGGCCGTCTTGCCGGCCTGCACGCGCTCGCCGACGCTCGCGATCGCGCTGGCGTAGGCGTCGGTGATGGTCTGGCCGCTGCCACCGGCGCCGGCCGCGACGATGCCGAGGTCGCCGAGCCCGGCGAAGGCCAGCGCGTTGCCGTTGTTCGAGGTCACCGAGCTGGTCGGCACGACCGAGACGGTGTCGCCGCTCTTCGGCACGCCCGCCAGGTTCAGCGCGAAGCCGTTGATGCTGATCGGCGAGCCGGCGGTCCAGGTGCCGCTGCCGGTGCTGCCGTCGCTCATCGCGTAGCTGTAGGCGCCGGTGGCGTTCGTGAACGTGATGCTGGTGCCGAGCGCGCCGTTGTACGACGGATCGGCGGCGGTCAGCGAGGCGATCGTCGCCGTGCCGGTGTTGTTGACGCCGACACTGCCGGTGAACGGCGAGGCGGCGGCGACGCCGTTCGGATTCGCCAGCACGGTCTGCATGCTCTGCGCCGCGGTCGCCACCGGCTGCAGCAGGAAGCGGTCGGCGGGTTGCGCCGCGCCGCCGGTCAGCTGCAGTGTCGCGCCGTCGAACGTGACCCCGGCGGCGAGCTGCGCCGGCGTGAACGGACTGCCGGCCACGCCGGCGTTGTCGCTGGTCCGGGTGATCGTGTAGTTGCTGCCGTCGAAGCTCATCGCGTAGTCGCTCGCCTGCACCTTCGACGCATCGCTGACCGTCAGGCTCAAGGCCGCGTTGCCGCCGTTGCCGGATGCGCTGAGCACGCGCGCCGCGCCGACCGAGAAGATCGGCGCGCCGGCGCTCGGCGGCTGGCCCAGGTCCAGGCCGAGCGACTGCTGCCGGTTGACGGCGCCGCTGACGGCGGTCGCGATCTGGCCGAGCAGGTTCCGCGCCGACGTCAGGTCGTCGTTCTGGAACTTCAGCAGGCCCGAAAGCGACCCGCCGGCGAGGCTGGCGGGCGGGATCGAGCTCGTCGTGTTGCCGGTGCTGATGGTCAGCATCACCTTCGACGGATCGAACGTGTCCGCGACCGCCTTGACGGTGTTCGCCGTGCCCCCCAGCACCAGGTTCTGGCCGCCGCCGATGAACAGGCCGACGCTGCCGTCGTCGGCCTGGATCGTGGTGACGTTGATCTTCGAGGCGATCTGGCTGACGAGCTGGTCGCGCTGGTCGAGCAGCTGGTTCGGCGGTTGGCCGGAGCCCTTCAGCGCCGCGATCTGCTGGTTCAGCGCCGCGACCTGCTGCGCCATCGTGTTCAGGCTCGCGACCGAGGTCTTCACGTCCTGCGTGAGGCCGGCCTGCAGGCTGTTGAGCTGATCGCCGGCCGCGCCGATGCGCGACGACAGTTCCTGGGCCTGGCCCAGCACCACCTGGCGCGCGGACGAGTCGCTCGGGTTGTTCGAGACGTCGACGAACGAGTTCAGCAGGCTGCCGGCCGCAGCCCCGACGCCGTTGCTGCCGATCGGGAAAACGGCCTCGAGCTGCGTCAGCTTGTCGAGCCGGGCCGCATCGGCGGCGGCGGTCGAGCCGGTGCTGACGGCCTGGCCGCTCAGGTAGCTGTCGTACGCGCGCGTGACCGTCGTCACGCTGACGCCCTTGCCGAAGAAGCCCGCGCCGGTGAACTGGCCCGTCGCCTCGGTGAGCTGCGTCGTCTGGCGCGAATAACCCGGCGTGTTCGCGTTCGCGATGTTGTTGCTCGCGGTCTGCAACGAGGCATAGCTGGCGAACATCGCCGTCTTGCCGATGGACATCAATGCGCTCATGGCAATTCCTTCATGCCACGCTGTCCGGAGCGCGCAGCGCGGCGCGCTGCATCCGCAGCGTGGTGTTGATGACGCGGGTCAGCTTGTCGGCGTAGGCCGGGTCGGTGGCGTAGCCCGCGTGCTGCAGGCCTTGCGCGAATCCCTGCGCGCTGGTGCCGGCGGCAATGACGCTGGCGTAACGCGGGCTGTTCTTCATCATCTGCGCGTAGTCGCGGAACGATTCGTCGTAGCTCGCGTACGAACGGAAGTTCGCGACCACCTTGCGCGGCTCGCCGTTGACCACCTCGGTGGTCACGGCCTGCGCGACCTTGCCCGTCCAGCCCTTGCCGGCCTTGATGCCGAAGAGGTTGTGCGAGCTCGAGCCATCGACGTTGCGGATCTCGTGCCGGCCCCAGCCCGACTCGTGGGCGGCCTGCGCCACCATGAAGGCGGCCGGGATGCCGGTTTCGGCCGCAGCGCTCTGCGCGGACGACTGATGGGCGCGCAGGAATTGCGCCTGCGTCGGTGTCACCGGCGCGCTGTCGCCCGTGGTCGGTGCGCCGGCGGCAACGGCCGCGGGCAGCGCCGCTCTCGGCGCGGCCGTGCCGGTGATCTGGCGGTCGAGCTGGCGCGCGATCACGTCGGCCAGGCCGCCGGGCATGCCGCTCATCTTGTTCGCGAGCTGCGTGTCCAGCATCTCGGTGCCCATCTGCGTGCCCGCGTTGTCGAGCATGCCGGTCGCCACCGACGACTCGCGCATGCTCTTCAGCAGCTGCTGCATGAACATCGCCTCGAACTGCTTGGCGGCCATCATGATGGCCGCCTTCGGATCCGTCGACGCGCGCGCCCGCAGCGCGCCGCCCGACGGGTCGCGCAGCGCGTCGAGCGCGCCGGCGTCGCCCGTGGTCCTGGACATGCCCGAGATCGTCACGTCAGATCACCTCGATCTCGGCATTGAGGGCGCCGGCCGACTTCATCGCCTGCAGGATCGCCAGCAGGTCCTGGGGCGTCGCACCGAGCGTGTTCAGGGCCTTCACCACCTCGGTCAGCCGGGTGCCGGCCGGCAGCTGGATCAGCGAGCCCGGCTCCTGCCGGATGGTGATGTCGGCCTTGTCCTTGGCGACGGTGCTGCCGCCGCTGGAGAACGCCGTGGGCTGGCTGACCACCGGCGTCGAGTTGATCGTGACCGACAGCCCGCCGTGGGCCACCGCGCAAGGGTTCAGCGTGACCATCTGGTTCACGACGACCGAGCCGGTGCGCGCGTTGATCACGACCTTGGCCGCCGGCGCGGCGAGTTCGAGCGGCAGGTTCTCGATGTCGGCCATGAAGCCGACGCGCGCGTCGGTGCCGGCCGGCATGCGCACGCGCACCACCCGGCCGTCGATCGCCTGGGCGACACCGGCACCCATCTTCGCGTTGACGGCGCGTTCGACCTCGCGCGCGGTGTTGTAGTCGTTCGAGTTCAGGTCGAGCTGCAGGTAGTCGCCCTGGCTCAGCGGCGTCGGCACCGCGCGCTCGACCGTCGCGCCTTCCGGCACGCGCCCGGCATTCAGCGTGTTGACCTGCACCTTCGATCCGGCCGCCGACGCGCCGGCGCCGCCGACGATCAGGTTGCCCTGCGACAGCGCGTAGATCTGTCCGTCGGCGCCCTTCAGCGGCGTGGCAATCAGCGTGCCGCCGCGCAGCGATTTCGCATTGCCCATCGACGAGACGGTCACGTCGAGCAGCTGACCGGGCTGCGCGAACGGCGGCAACTGCGCCGTCACCATGACCGCCGCGACGTTCTTCAGCTGCATCGTCGACGTTCCGGCCGGCACGGTGACCCCCATCTGCTGCAGCAGCGCCGTCAGGCTCTGGGTCGTGAACGGGGTGGAGGTGGTCTGGTCGCCGGTGCCGTCGAGGCCGACGACGAGGCCGTAGCCGACCAGCTGGTTGGTGCGCACGCCCTGCACCGAGGCGACCTCCTTCAGCCGCATCGCGTCGGCCGGAGCCGGCCACCACAGTGCGGCGGACGCCAGCAGGGCGGTGGCGGCGATCAGCTTGCGCAGGAGTTTGTCGGTGTCGTGCATGGGAGCATCCTCGGATGCACCCATTCTGGGTGGGCTCAGATCGGCAGAACGTTCAAAAAGAAGCGTCCCAACCAGCCTATTCCCTGCGCGTCGGCCTGCTGGCCCTTGCCGCGCTGCTCGATGCGCACGTTCGCGATCTGCGCGGAGGCCACGGTGTTGCCGGTCTGGATCGCGCGCGGGTCGACCTGGCCCGAGAAGCGCAGCACGTCGACGTTGTGGTTCACGCCGATCTGCTTCTCGCCCGAGATGATCAGGTGGCCGTTCGGCAGCACCTCGATCACGGTCGCGGTGATCGTGCCGGAGAAGGCATTGGTGTTCTGGGTGCTGCCCTTGCCGGCAAAGGTGTTGCTCGAGGTCGCGCCGAGCGTGGCGCGCGCCGCGGTGAACGAGTTCGCCGCGATGCCCGGAATCGCGGTGACACCGGCGGCGACGCCGCCGCTCTTGTCGATCGAGCTGGTGCTGGACTGCGTGGCATTGATCGTCTCGACGATCTGCACCGTGATCGTGTCGCCGACCAGCCGCGCGCGGTGGTCCTCGAACAGCGGCCGGTACTGGCCGGCCTGGAAGATCGCGCCGTTGTTGACGGTCGCGACGGCGATCGGCTCGGGCCGCTTCGACGTCGGCTGGGCCACGTCGACCGGCGGCCGCTTGTTGAGAAGTTCGCTCGCGGATTCGCAGCCCGTGAGGGCGAGGCCGGCGACGGCCAGCGCGACGACGGTGAGCCGGTGCCTCATGATCACAGCTGGGCGAGGCCGGCGAGCATGTCGTCGGAGGTCTTGATCGCCTTCGAGTTCAGCTCGTAGGCGCGTTGCGTCTGGATCATGCCGACCAGCTCTTCGACGACGTTGACGTTCGAGGTCTCGACGAAGCCCTGCTGCAGGAGCCCCAGGCCGTTCTGCCCCGGCGTGCCGGTGTTCGCGGTGCCCGACGCGGCGGTCTCGGCGTAGACGTTCTGGCCCAGCGGGTCGAGGCCGGCCGGATTGATGAAATTCGCGGTCAGGATCTTGCCGACCACCTGCGGCGTCGTCTGCGTAGGCAGCACGACGCTGACGGTGCCGTCGTTCGCGATCGTCGTGCTCGTCGCGTTCGCCGGGATCGTGATGCCGGGCTGCACGGTGTAGCCGTTGTTCGTGACGAGCTGGCCGGTCGCGCTGACCTGGAACGAGCCGTCGCGGGTGTAGCCGGTGGTGCCGTCGGGCATCTGCAGCTGGAAGAACCCCTGGCCGCTGACCGCGAGATCGAGCGGGTTGCCGCTTTGCTGCAGGTTGCCCTGGCTGAAGCTGCGCGAGGTCGCGACCGCACGCGTGCCCAGGCCGATCTGCAGCCCGGTGGGCAGCGTCGTCTGGTCGGTGCTGTTGGCGCCCGACTGGCGCAGGTTCTGGTACATCAGGTCCTCGAACACCGCGTGCGACTTCTTGTAGCCGTTGGTCGAGGCGTTGGCGAGGTTGTTCGAGATGGCGTCCAG
>JAYSLR010000428.1:0-6162 GCA_043725365.1 Rhizobacter sp.
CCCACTTGTCGTTGCAAAGCATCGCCGGGGCCCAACCCCGGCTGCGCTTTGCGCCTAAATTGGGCCGGTTTTGGGGCCTCACGCGGGTGCATCCGATGGCCTCTCAGCCTCTGATGCGCCGGCGCGCGGCGGCGGCACAATGGTTCGCACGAAGGAGCCCGCATGAACGTCATCAGCACGCCGACAGCGCCGATCGCCGGGCAGCGCCCCGGCACCTCCGGCCTGCGCAAGAAGGTCACGGTGTTCCAGCAACCCGGCTACCTCGAGAACTTCGTCCAGGCGATCTTCGATTCGCTCGAGGGCTTCAACGGCCAGACGCTGGTGCTCGGCGGCGACGGCCGCTTCTACAACGACACGGCGATCCAGACCATCCTGCGCATGGCCGCGGCGAACGGCTTCGGGCGCGTGCTGGTCGGCCAGCGCGGCATCCTGTCGACGCCGGCGGCGAGCTGCGTGATCCGCAAACACGGCGCGTTCGGCGGCATCATCCTGTCGGCCAGCCACAACCCGGGCGGGCCCGACGGCGACTTCGGCATCAAGTACAACACCGGCAACGGCGGCCCCGCGCCCGAGAAGATCACCGAGGCGATCTATGCCAACACGCAGCGCATCGCGCGCACGCTGAGCGTCGACGCGGCCGACGTGGACCTCGCGCGACAGGGCGAGACGATGCTCGCGGGCATGGCGGTCGAGGTCATCGATCCGGTCGCCGACCACGCCGATCTGCTTGCCAGCCTGTTCGACTTCGAGCGCATCGGCGCGCTGCTGCGATCCGGCAGGTTCCGGATGTGCTTCGACGCGATGCACGCGGTCACCGGCCCGTACGCGCACGAGATCTTCGTCAAACGCCTGGGCGCGCCGGCGGCGAGCGTGATGAACGGCGTGCCGCTGCCGGACTTCGGCGGCGGCCACCCGGACCCGAACCCGACGTATGCCGAGGACCTGATGGCGCGCATGTTCGCGCCGGACGCGCCCGACGTCGGCGAAGGCAGGGAGGCGGCGCCGGACTTCGGCGAAGGGAGCGAGGCGGCGCCGGACTTCGGCGCCGCGAGCGACGGCGACGGCGACCGCAACATGATCGTCGGCCGCCGCTTCGTCGTCACGCCCAGCGACAGCCTCGCGGTGCTGGCCGCGAACGCGACCCTCGTGCCCGGCTACGCGGCCGGCCTGAAGGGCGTCGCGCGCTCGATGCCGACCAGCGCCGCGGTCGATCGCGTCGCCGAAAGGCTGGGCATCAAGTGCTACGAAACCCCGACCGGCTGGAAGTTCTTCGGCAACCTACTCGATGCCGGCGAGGTCACCTTGTGCGGCGAGGAGAGCGCCGGCACCGGCTCCGACCACGTGCGCGAGAAGGACGGCGTCTGGGCCGTGCTGTTCTGGCTCAACATCCTCGCGGTGCGCGGCGAGTCGGTCGAGCAGGTGCTGCGCGATCACTGGCGGACCTTCGGCCGCAACTACTACTCGCGCCACGACTACGAAGGCGTGGCCAGCGACGCGGCGAGCGCGCTGATCGCGCAGCTGCGCGCGTCGCTGCCGACGCTGCCGGGCCAGCGCTTCGGCGACGCGACGATCGCGAGCGCCGACGACTTCGCCTACACCGACCCGGTCGACGGCTCGGTCAGCACCGCGCAAGGCATCCGCATCGCGTTGCAGGACGGTTCGCGCATCGTCTTCCGCCTGTCCGGCACCGGCACCGAGGGTGCGACGCTGCGCGTCTACCTCGAGCGCTTCGAGGCCGACCCGGCGCGCCACGCGATCGAGACGCAAGCGGCGCTGGCCGGGTTGATCGCGCTCGCCGACACGCTCGCCGGCATCCGCGCACGCACCGGTCGCAGCGCGCCCACCGTGATCACCTGAGCAGGCCCTGGCCGTGCGCCGGCTCAGCGCGAGCCGAACATCATCTGCCGCGCCAGCGCCGACTTCAGCGGCCCGAGCGCCTGCAGCGCGGCGATCCCGAGCCCGCGTGCCGCGCCGGCGCCGGGCAGCTTCCAGGTGAAGCTGCGGGCGAGGAAATCGGTCGCGGCGATCATCGCCCAGCGGTCTGGGCCGCGCTGCCATTCGAGCCGGCGCAGCACCGCGTCGACATCCGGGTTGCGTGCGAGCGCGTGGACGAGCTCGAACGCGTCGCGCAGCCCGAGGTTCAGGCCCTGGCCGGCGACCGGGTGCAGGGTCTGCGCGGCGTTGCCGATGCGCACCGTGCGGCCATCGGTCAGCGAACGCTGCGCGTTCAGCCCGAGCGCGAAGTTCTTCAGCGGCGTGATCGACGCGATGCGCCCGGCCGCCGGGTGGAAGATGCTGTTCAGCACCGTCACGCGCTGGGCGTCGTTGAGCTCGCGCACCGGGTCGTCGTCGCTCGGGACGCACCAGACCAGGCCGGCGCCTCCGTCCTTCAGCGGCAGCAGCGCGGCGGGCCCGTGGCGCGTGAAGCGTTCGAACGCGACGCCCCGGGCGCGCGGCTCGGCGCCGGCCTCGAACACGACCTGGCCGACCCACGCGGTCTGGTGGTAGTCATGGCGGATCGGGGACCGATCCTTCGGATCGAGGGCCTTGCGTGCCTGATCCGCAAACACGCCGCCCTCGGCGACGATCGCGAGGTCGAAGCGCTCGGCGATGCCGGCATCGACCTCGACGCCGTCGTTCAGATTCTTCAGCGCCGCGACCGCCTGGCCGAAGCGGCTGTGCAGGCGCGTCGGTTCGGCCGCCGCGGCGCTCGTCCAGGCCTGCTGCAGCGGGGCCACGATGCTGCCGTAGCTCAGCACCGCGCCGAGCAGCGGCACCGCCTCGTCGACGGCACGGATGCGCAAGCAGGGCTCGCCGAGCCAGTCGCCGAGCAGCGGCAGCGCCGACGGCGGCTGCTGCGAGACATGCACTTCGAGGATGGCCTGCGCCAGGTCGGCGCGCCACGCACCGAGGCGCTCGAGCAGCTGCACGCTGCCCAGCGACAGCGCGAGCGTGCGCGGGTCGCCCGACACGTCCTTGTCGGCGGCGCGGGCGTCGAACAGCGTGACCTGCGCGTCGGGCAGCGCGCGCGCGGCCTGCAGCGCCAGCGCCAGGCCGACCGGGCCGGCGCCGATCACCGCGATCTGCAGCGTGGGCGCGCGCAAGGCATCGTTCATCGGACACACCCTTTCGTGGGGGTTGAATGCGGGGACTCGGACGTATTATTCGCCGCACCCGGAGTGTCGGGTCAACTGGGAGCGTGACGCCATGGCGCTGATGGATTTCATCAAGAAACAGTTCATCGACATCATCGAGTGGCTGGAGCCCGGCGACGGCACGCTCGCCTGGCGCTACCCGATGGAGGACCGCGAGATCCAGAACGGCGGCTCGCTGACGGTGCGCGAGTCGCAGGTCGCGGTGTTCGTCAACGAAGGCAAGGTCGCCGATGTGTTCGCCCCGGGCCGCTACACGCTGACGACCGCGACGCTGCCGGTCCTGACCTACCTGAAGAACTGGGACAAGCTGTTCAAGAGCCCGTTCAAGAGCGATGTGTACTTCTTCAGCACGCGCCAGCAGGTCGACCAGCGCTGGGGCACGACGCAGCCGGTGACGATCCGCGACAAGGACTTCGGCGCGGTGCGGCTGCGTGCGTTCGGCAACTACAGCTACCGCATCGCCGACGCGAAAGTCTTCCACACCGAGATCTCGGGCACGCGCGACACCTACACCGTCGCCGACCTCGACGGGCAGCTCCGCGGCCTGATGCTGCAGCACATCTCCGACGCGGTCGCGAGCAGCGGCGTCGCGTTCCTGGACCTGGCCGCGAACCAGGTCGAGTTCGCGAAGGCGCTGCTGGAAGCGACCGCGCCGTCGTTCGCCGCGCTCGGCCTGAAGCTCGAGGGCGTGACGATGCAGAACGTCTCGCTGCCGGAAGATCTGCAGAAGATCCTCGACCAGAAGATCGGCATGGGCATGGTCGGCGGCGACATGGGCAAGTTCATGCAGTACCAGACCGCGCAGGCGATCCCGAAGTTCGCCGAGAACGCAGGCCAGGGTGGCGGCATCGTCGGCGACGCGATGGGGCTGGGCGCCGGCGTCGCGCTGGGCCAGGTGATGGCGCAACAGCTGAGCCAGGGCCTGCAGGGCCAGCCCGCAGCGGCAGCAGCGAGCGTGGCGTCCGCCGGCGTCAGGCCCGAGGACGTGATGGCCACGCTCGAGAAGCTCGGCGAGCTCAAGACCAAGGGCATCCTGACCCAGGACGAGTTCGATGCGAAGAAGGCGGAGCTGCTGAAGAAGCTCGTGTAGCTTCAGGCCCGCCTTGGCGACCGAACCCACCCCGCAGCGCGTCTACCGCGCGGCGTGCCCGAACTGCGGCGCGCCGGTCGAGTTTCGATCGGCGGCATCCGCGTTCGCGGTCTGCAGCTTCTGCAGGAGCACGGTGGTGCGCGAGGGCGATGCGCTGCGCAGGATCGGCGAGAGCGCCGAGCTGTTCGACGACCACTCGCCGCTGCAGCTCGGTGCCGCCGGCACCTACCAGGGCGCGGCCTTCACGCTGGTCGGCCGGCTGCAATACCGGTACCCGGAGGGCACCTGGAACGAGTGGCATGCCCTCTTCGACAGCGGCAACGGAGCGCAAAAATCAGGCTGGCTGAGCGAGGACAACGGCCGCTACGTGATCGCGTTCGAGGCCAGGCTGGACGGCGCGGCGCCGAGCGCGGCGAGCCTGCGCGCCGGCGCGCCGGTGGTGCTGGCGGGGCAGGCCTGGACGGTCGCATCGGTCACGACCGCGTCCCTGATCGCGGCCCAGGGCGAGCTGCCGTACCCGCCGGCGCTTCGGCAAGGCTTCGTCGTCTCGGACCTGCGCAACCCGCGCGACGAGGTCGGCACGCTGGACTACGGTGACCCCGGCGCGCCGCGCTGGTCCATCGGCCGCTCGGTGGCGATCAGCGAACTCGCGATGACCGGGCTGGCCGACGCGGCCGAGAAGACGCTGAAGGGTCGCGCTGTCGAATGCCCGAACTGCGGCGCCGCGCTCGAGGTCAAGCTCGCGACCACGCAGTCGATCGTCTGCCACCAGTGCCATTCGGTGGTCGACGTGTCCGGAGGTGTCGGCGCCGAGCTGCAGCACTACGCGCAGGCCAACGGCACCGAGCCGCTGATCCCTCTGGGCAGCGTCGGCACGCTCACGCTCGGTGCCCCGCAGGCGCTGCCCTGGCAGGTCGTCGGCTACGCCGAGCGCTGCGAGGTGGCGGGCAGTGACGACGACGAACAGAGCTTCTGGCGCGAGTACCTGCTGTACCACCGCCGTGAAGGCTTCGCGTTCATCGTCGATGCGCAGGACGGCTGGAGCTGGACGGTTCCCATCACCGGCGCGCCGTCGGGCAGCGGTCAGGTCGTTAACTACCAGGGCGTGGTCTACCGCAAGCTCTACGACTACACCGGCATGGTGACCTATGTGCTGGGCGAGTTCTACTGGCAGGTCACGCAGAACCAGCGCACGGTCAACACCGACTACCAGGGCACGGGCAGCGCGTCGGCGAAGCGGCTGAACCGCGAGCAGACCGGATCGGGCGACACCCAGGAAGTCGTCTGGTCCGCCGGCGAAACGCTTGCTGCCGACACCGTGATGAAGGCCTTTCGCCTCGCGCCCGACCAGCGCGCGGCGCTGCAGCGCGATGCGCTGCCGACCTCGCTGAGCGGCGCGTCGCTGCTGGCGAAGATCTTCTTCTGGGCCTTCGTCGTGATCGTCGTGCTGATGTTGTTCCGCTGCGGCAGCGGCGGCAACTCGCAGAACTGCGACAACGTGCGCAACACCTTCGGCGCCGCCTCGAGCGAGTACCAGAACTGCCTCAACAGCAACCGCAGCGGCGGTTACTACGGTGGTGCCGGCGGCGCGTTCGGCGGCTTTTCGAGCGGCGGCAGCCACAAGTGAAGGCGGCCGGGGCTCGCGTGTTCAATCTTTCGACAGGAGGTTCGCCATGATGGGAATTGAGTGGATGAAGCCCGGCGTCATCGTCGGCTCGATCATGTTCGCGCTGATCGGCGTGGCGATCTTCTGGATCTGCTTCGTGGTCGTCGACAAGCTCACGCCGTACCACCTGTGGGACGAGATCGTCGAGAAGAAGAACGTCGCGCTGGCGATCGTCGTCGGCTCGATGTGCATCGCGATCGGCATGATCGTCGCCGCTGCGATCCACGGTTGATGCAAGTGCCTGCGCGCAC
>JAYSLR010000429.1:0-3229 GCA_043725365.1 Rhizobacter sp.
ATGCCGACCGCGACGCCGTCATCGCCCGCGCCCGCGCCGCCGGCGTGACACGGATCGTGATTCCGGCGGTGGAGCGGGCGAACTTCGACGTCGTGCGCCACCTCGCGGCGACGCACGGCTTCGGCTACGCGCTGGGCATCCACCCGCTGTTCGTCGAGCGCGCTGCCGACGACGACCTGCGCCACCTCGGCGACGCGCTCGCCGAGTGCCGCGGCGATCCGCTTCTCGTAGCCGTCGGCGAGATCGGGCTGGACCACTTCGTGCCCAGTCTCGACCGCGCGCGCCAGGAGCGCTTCTACGCCGAGCAGCTCGCGATCGCCCGCCGCGCCGGGCTGCCGGTGATCCTGCGTGTGCGCAAGTCGGCCGACGACCTGCTCAAGCACCTGCGCGCGAACCCGGTACGCGGCGGCATCGTGCACGCGTTCAACGGCAGCGCCCAGCAGGCGCAGGCGTTCGTCGCACTCGGTTTCAAATTGGGCTTCGGCGGCGCGCTGACCTTCGAGCGTGCGCTGCAGATCCGGCGCCTCGCGCAGGCGCTGCCGGCCGACGCGCTGGTGCTCGAGACCGACGCGCCGGACATCCCGCCGCACTGGCTCTACCGCCGCGCCGCCGAGCGCGCCGCCGGCGCCAGCGCGCGCAACGAGCCGGCCGAGCTGCCACGCATCGCGCAGGTGCTGGCCGAGTTGCGCGGCCTGGCACTGCCGGCGCTGGCCGAACTGACCTCGGCGAACGTGCGTGCGGCGCTGCCGGGGCTTGGATGAGCGCTGTGCTGACGGGCCTCGGGCCGGTGGTCGACGCGCGCACGCGGCTGGTCGTGCTCGGCAGTTTCCCGGGCGTGGCCTCGTTGCGGGCGCAGCAGTACTACGGCCACCCGCGCAACCAGTTCTGGCCCCTCCTCGGGGCGCTGTGGGGGCTCGACCTGGCGCGCGCGAGCTACGTGCAGCGTCTCGCCGCGGCGCGCGCCCACGGCCTGGGGATCTGGGACGTCTACGCGAGCTGCCGCCGCGAAGGCAGCCTCGACAGCGCGATCGAGCAGGCCGAATTGAACGACCTCGCCAGCCTGGCCTCGCGCGCCCCGGCGCTGCGGGCGATCGCGCACAACGGCGGCGAATCGGCGCGCGCGATGCGCGTGACGGCCGCGCTCGGGCTGCCGGTGCACCGGCTGCCGTCGACCAGCCCGGCGAACGCGAGCTGGAGCTTCGAGCGCAAGCTGGCGGCGTGGCGCGCCGTCTTCGAAGAGCATGGAGTCGCATGAAGCGAGCGCGTCAAAGCACCGAACCCGAACTCGCGCCGGCGACCATCTCCGAGGCCGACGGCGTGCGCTACCTGCACCTGGGCACGCCCTGGGTGCAGGGCGCGATGCGCATCCGCCGATCGCTCGCACTCGAGCTCGAGTACATCCAGCGCATGATGGTCTGGATGCTGCTGCGGCCCACCGACGAGCTGACGCACGGCCGCGCGGTTCAGCTCGGCCTCGGGGCGGCGGCGATCACGCGCTTTTGTCACAGCACGCTGCGCATGCGCTGCAGCGCCGTCGAGCTGAACCCGAGCGTGATCGACGCGTGCCGGCTCTGGTTCCACCTGCCCGCGGAATCGGCGCGTTTCGAGCTGCTGCAGATGAACGCCGCCGACTTCGTCGCCGACCCGCAGCGCATCGACACCGTGCAGGTCCTGTGCGTCGACCTCTACGACCACGACGCGGCCAGCCCGGTGCTCGACAGCGCCGCGTTCTACCGCGATTGCGAGCGCGTGCTCGCCGATGGCGGCGTGATGACGGTCAACCTGTTCGGCCGCGACGCGAGTTTCGAGCGCAGCGCCGCGCGCATCGCCGCGGCGTTCGGCGAGGCGCGGGTCTGGAGCTTGCGGCCGACCAAGGAGGGCAACACCGTGGTCGTCGCGCTGAAGAACGCCGCGATGCCGGACCGTGATGCGCTCGCGGCGCGCGCGGATAACATCGAGCGTCGGTTCAAGCTGCCGGCTGGCAAGTGGCTGCGCATGATCCGGCCGCTGGCCGCACCGGCCGAACCCCAGAGCGAGAGCGACGACGCATGAAAGCCGCCACCTCCAAGCCCGCACCCGCCCACACCGGCAAGCTCGACGCGCGCGTGTTGCTGCAATGGTTGCGCGACGATGGATGGATCGGTGCCGAAGACGCCGACCAGACCGCGCGCCGCTTCGCGGGCGGCCACAGCGCGCAGCACCCGCTGGTGCGGCTGGCGAGCGTGAACCTGAATCGCAAGGGCACGGCGAAGACCCTGGACATCGAGGCGCTCACCGAATGGCTGGCCGGCCGCAGTGCGCTGCCGTACCTGCGCATCGACCCGTTGCGCGTCGACGTCGGGCGGGTCGCCGAGGTCATGTCGATCACCTACGCCGAGCGGCACCACGCGCTGCCGCTGACGGTCGGCCTGGCCGAGGTGACGATCGCGACCTGCGAGCCCTTCGACCGCAGCTGGGTGCCCGAGATCGAGGCGCACGTGCGCAAGACGGTGAAGCTGGTGGTCACGAGCCCGATCGAGCTGGCGCGCTACACGACCGAGTTCTACACGCTGTCGCGCTCGGTGCGCAACGCGATCAAGAGCGGCGAGGTCTCGGCGCTGGCGAGCTTCGAGCAGCTCGTCGAGCTCGGCAAGACCACCAAGCAGCTCGACGCCAACGACCAGGGCGTGGTGCAGGTCGTCGACTGGCTCTGGCAGTACGCGTTCGATCAGCGCGCCTCCGACATCCACCTCGAGCCGCGCCGCGAGCGCAGCGTGATCCGCTTCCGCATCGACGGCGTGATGCACACCGTCTACCAGCTGCCGCCCGGCGTGATGAACGCGATGATCGCGCGCGTCAAGCTGCTCGGCCGCATGGACGTGGTCGAGAAGCGGCGCCCGCTCGACGGCCGCATCAAGACGCGCAACCCGTCCGGCGACGAGGTCGAGATGCGGCTGTCGACGCTGCCCACGGCGTTCGGCGAGAAGATGGTGATGCGCATCTTCGATCCCGACACCACCGTCAAGTCGATCGACGCGCTCGGCTTCGGTCCCCACGAGGCCAAGCGCTGGGAAGCGCTGGTCACGCGGCCGCACGGCATCATCCTGCTGACCGGCCCGACCGGCTCGGGCAAGACCACGACGCTGTACTCGACCCTGCGCCGCCTGGCCACCGACGAGGTCAACGTCTGCACGATCGAAGACCCGATCGAGATGATCCAGCCGGCGCTGAACCAGACCCAGGTGCAGCC
>JAYSLR010000430.1:0-2116 GCA_043725365.1 Rhizobacter sp.
GCTCGCGTCCGAGAACAAGTCGCTCGCGCACCCGGCCAGCGTCGATTCGCTGCCGACCTCGGCGAACCAGGAGGACCACGTCTCGATGGCGACCTTCGCGGCGCGCCGGCTGCACACGATGCTGGACAACACCGCGGCGGTGGTCGGCATCGAGTGGCTCTGCGCGGCGCAGGCGATCGAGTTCCACCGGCCGCTGCGCTCGTCGAAGCCGATCGAGGCGTTGCTGGCGCGCTTGCGCGCGCGGGTCGCGCGACTCGAGGTCGACCGCCTGATGGCGCCCGACATCGCGGCCGCCACCTTGCTGGTCGAGGCCGGTGTCGCGATGCCGTAGCGGCCGGTTGCGCTACTTCTCCATCTGTACGGCGCGCAGGGTCTCGACGCGGATGTCCTCGGTGACCTGCGCCTTCAGCTCCGAAAAGCGCGGCGTGGTCTTCACCGTGTAGTGGCGCGGGTACGGCAGGTCGATCTGCAGCTCGTTCTTGATGCGGCCCGGGCGCGCGCTGAACACCGCGCAGCGGTTCGCCATGAAGATCGCCTCGTCGATGTCGTGGGTCACGAACAGCACGGTCTTCCTGTGCAGCTCCCAGATCGACAGCAGCAGCTCCTGCATCAGTGCGCGGGTCTGGTTGTCGAGCGCGCCGAAGGGCTCGTCGAGCAGCAGGATCTTCGGATCGTTCGCCAGCGCACGCGCCAGCGCGACACGCTGCTGCATGCCGCCCGAGAGCTGCTTGGGGAAGTGCGACTCGAAGCCGGTCAGACCGACCTCGGCGATGAAACGCGCCGCGATCGCGGCCTGCTCGGCCGCCGGCATGCCCTTCTCGCGCAGCCCGAAGCAGATGTTCTGGCGCACCGTCAGCCACGGGAACAGCGTGTAGCTCTGGAACACCCTGCCGCGGTCGGCGCCGGGGCCGGTGACGGTCTGGCCGTCGAGCAGCACCTGGCCCTCGGTCGGCGTGTCGAGACCGGCGACGATGCGCAGCAGCGTCGACTTGCCGCAACCCGACGGGCCGAGGATGGTGATGAAGTCGTTGTCCGCGACCTCGAGGGTCGTTGGTTGCAGCGCGAGCGTCGGCTTGCCGCCGCTCACGCCGGGGAAGCTGCGGCCCACGCCCTGGATCGACAGCGTGCTCATGCCGCTGCGTTCACAGCGCGGCCCACTGGAACAGCGCCCGGTTCGCGCGCTTGAACGCCAGGTCCGAGACCAGCCCGATCACGCCGATCGTGATGATGCCGAAGATGATCTGGTCGGTGGCGAGCAGCGCCTGGCTGTCGGTGATCATGTGGCCGATGCCCTCGCTGGCGCCGATCAGCTCGGCGACGATCACGTAGGTCCAGGCCCAGCCGAGCACCAGGCGCAGCGTCTCGGCGATCTGCGGCGCGGCGGCCGGGATCAGCACGCGCCTGACGATGCCGGTGTCGCTCGCGCCCAGCGTGTAGGCGGCCTCGACCAGGTCGCGCCGCGTGCCGCCGACCTGCAGCGCGATCATCAGCACGAGCTGGAAGAACGAGCCGATGAAGATCAGCGCGAGCTTCTGCGCCTCGCCGATGCCGGCCCACAGGATCAGCAGCGGGATGAATGCCGAGGCCGGCAGGTAGCGCGCGAACGAGACGAAGGGCTCGAAGAAGGCCTCGACCGGCTTGTACGCGCCCATCGCGACGCCGAGCGGCACCGCGAGCAGTGCCGCCAGCACGAAGCCGCCGAGCACGCGCCAGACGGTGAAGCCGATGTCCTTCGCGAAGCCCTGCTCGGCGAGCAGCACCCAGCCCGAGCGGACCATCGCGATCGGGTCGGCCAGAAAGGTCTTGGGCACGAAGCCACCCAAGGTCGCGACCGCCCACACCGCGAAGAACAGGACGAAGAACGCCAGCCCCAGCGCATTGCGCCGGCCGGGGCTGATCTCGCGCAGCGGCTTCAAGAGCGCGGCTTCAACGTCGAACTACTTGATGAAGCTCGTGTCGGCCAGCGTCTTCAGGTCGGGGATCTGCTTGATCGTGCCGATCTCCAGCAGCAGGTTGGCCGCCTCCTTGGTGAACTGCTGGAAGTCGCCGGCGAAGAACTTCTGGTTCGCCGCGCGGTCCTGCCAGCGCAGGTAGGCGGCCGACTTCTCGAACGCCT
>JAYSLR010000431.1:0-6876 GCA_043725365.1 Rhizobacter sp.
CGCGCGATCACCATCTCGGCCTTCGGGTCGATGTACACGCCCTGCCCATGAATGCCGCGCGCGCAGTACGCGCCGTGTTCGTTGTGCAGCACCCACCACATGTTGCGGTAACTCGCGCCCGGCAGGGTCACGTAGCCGGCCTGCGCGAAATGCGCCGGATCGGCGCCACCGCGGATGTCGTCGACGACCGCTTTCGGCACGACGCCCTGACCGTTCCAGACGCCATCGTTGCGCAGCATCTCGCCGAAACGCGCCAGATCGCGCAGGCAGCAATTGAAGCCGCCGCCAGCAAATTCGGTACCCGTGGCGTCGACCATCAGGTAGCCGTCATGTTCGGTGCCGAGCCGCGACCACAGGCGTTGCGACAACAGCTCACCCAGCGACAGCCCGGTGACGCGGCGCAACACCCAGCCGAGCACGTCGGTGTTGACGGTCTTGTAGATGAACCCCCGGCCATGCGCGCCGTCCTGGCGCAGCGTCGCGAGGAAGTCGTAGAAGCTGGCCAGGCCGATCTGGGACGGCGTGCGCGGCAGGATGCCGCCGGCGCGGCCGTGCTGCCAGATGCCGGCGTCGGGATCGGTGTAGTCCTCCGAGTAGTGGATGGACGTCGTCATGTCCAGCACCTGGCGCAGCGTGGCGTTGCCCAGGCCGCTGCCCCCAAGCTCGGGCACGTAGGCGCTGACCGGCGCCGACGGATCGAGGCACCCCTCGATGATCAGCGAGGCCGCGATCGTCGCGAAGAACGACTTCGTCACCGACCACGCGATGTGGGGCCGCTGCGCATCGAGCGCGCCGAAGTAGCGCTCGTGGACGATGCGACCGCGGTGCAGCACGACGATGCCGTCCGTGTAGTTGGCCGCGAGCGACTGCGCCCAGTTCATCGTGTCGCTGCGACCGATCGGCTGAAAGGTCACGCCGTCGATGTCGTCGCGGTCCGCGCGCTGCAGCGCGGCGACCGGGCCGCTGCCGCGCGACACGTTCGTCGTCGGCACCAGCCGGCGGATGTTCGAATAGGCCCAGCGCAGCTTCGGGAAGCTGTACATGCCCTCGTCGTCGAATCGCACCTGCTTGTCGGGCGGCGGCGGCGAGCCCTGCATCCAGCCGAGGCGGTTCGGGTCGCTCGCGGTGGCGTCGAGCGGTTCGGGCGGGGATGTCGAGAAGTTGGTGTCGGTCATGCGGGTGTGGGCCGGTTCAGTCGGTGGACTCGGGGTCGACGAGCGCCTTGACCTGTTGCAGCGCCGACGGGTCGTCCATCGTCGTCAGGTCGCCCGGGTCGCGGCGCTCGCACACCGCCTGGATCGCGCGACGCAGCATCTTGCCGGAGCGCGTCTTCGGCAGCAGCGACACGAAGTGGACCCGTGCCGGCCGCGCGAGCGCGCCGAGTTGCCGGTCCACGGTCTTCATGATCTCGCCTTCGAGCTTGAGCCTGCCATTCGCATCGGCGACGGCGGCGATGTCCTTCGGCACGACGAAGGCCATCGCGACCTGACCTTTCAGCGCGTCCGCGACGCCGACGACCGCGACCTCCGCGACGCTCGCGTGGCTGGAGATGCTCTCCTCGATCTCGCGCGTGCCCAGGCGATGCCCGGCGACGTTGATCACGTCGTCGGTGCGGCCGAGGATGAAGAAGTAGCCGTCGGCATCGCGGATGCCCCAGTCGAAGGTGCTGTACAGCTGCTTCCCCGGGAAGTCGCTCCAGTAAGTCTTGACGAAGCGCTCGTCATCGCGCCAGACCGTCTGCATGCATCCCGGCGGCAACGGGCCGGCGATCGCCAGCACGCCCTTGCGGTTCGGCTCGGTGATCTCGGCGCCGTTCGATTCGTCGATCACCTTCACGTCGTAGCCGTACATCGCGAAGCCGGGGCTGCCGAACTTGCTCGGCAGCGGCTCCACGCCGTTGGCGATGGTCAGGATCGGCCAGCCGGATTCGGTCTGCCAGTAGTTGTCGATCACGGGCTTGCCGAGCGCCTGCGCGATCCAGGTTGCGGTCGGCTCGTCGAGCGGCTCGCCGGCGAGGTAGAGCGCGCGCAGCGAGCTCAGGTCGTACTGGCTCAGGTATTTCGGATCCTGCTTCTTCAGCACGCGGATCGCGGTTGGCGCGCTGAACATGTGGTTGACCCGGTACTTCTCGACCAGCTGCCACCAGATGCCGCCGTCGGGGCGCGTCGGTAGGCCCTCGTACATCAGCGTGGCGACGCCGGCGATCAGCGGGCCGTAGACGATGTAGCTGTGCCCGACGACCCAGCCGATGTCGCTGGTGCAGAAGTAGGTGTCGCCGGCCTCGGCGCGGAAGATGTGCTTCATGCTCGCGGCCAGCGCGACCGCGTAGCCGCCGGTGTCGCGCTGCACGCCCTTGGGCTTGCCGGTGGTGCCGCTGGTGTACAGCGTGTAGCTCGGCGCGGTCGCGTCGAGCCAGACGCAGGGCACGACCGCGTCCAGGTGCTGTGCGCGCAACGCGGCATAGTCCTCGTCGCGGTCCGCGACTCGTTCCATCGGTGCCAGGCCGCGGTCGACGAGCAGCACCTTGCGTGGCTGGTGCGCGGCCAGGCGGATCGCCTCGTCGAGCAGGGGCTTGTAGGCAATGACCTTGCCGGAGCGGCTGCCCGCATCGGCGCTGACGATCACCGTCGGCTGCGCATCGTCGATGCGGTTCGCGAGGCTGCCGCTGGCGAAGCCGCCGAACACGACCGAATGGATCGCGCCGATGCGCGCGCAGGCCAGCATCGCGAACGCGGCCGGCGCGATCATCGGCATGTAGATCAGAACCCGGTCGCCCTGCGTCACGCCGAGCGCCAGCAGGCAGGCCGCCATGCGCTGGACCTCGGCGTGCAACTCGCGGTAGCTGTAGACCACTTCCTCGTCAGTCTCGGTCGAGACCCAGATCAGCGCGTTCTGGTCGGCGCGCTCGGCCAGGTGCCGGTCGACCGCGTTGTGGCACAGGTTGGTCCGGCCGCCGACGAACCAGCGCGCGAACGGCGGGTTGCCGTAGTCGCAGACCTGATCGGCCGGGCGCTCCCAGTCGATCAGCCGCGCCTGCTCGGCCCAGAAGCCCTCACGGTCGGTGAGCGAACGGCGGTGGAAGTCGGCGTAGCGTGTCATCGTGCGGCGCTGGATTGGGTACGGGGCTCAGATCTTGACGACGATGCGCCCGCGCACCTTGCCCTGCATCAAGGCATGGGCCTTCTCGATCGCCGATCCCAGCGGCACGACTTCGGTGATCGCGGCCAGCTTGGCCGGATCGAGATCGGTCGCCAGGCGATCCCACGCCTGGCGGCGCGCCGCGATCGGCGCCATCACGCTGTCGATCCCGGCGAGCGTGACGCCGCGCAGGATGAAGGGCATCACGGTGGCCGGCAGGTCGAAGCCCTGCGCCAGGCCGCAGGCGGCGACGACACCGCCGTAGCGCGTCTGCGCCAGCGCATTCGCCAGCGTGTGGCTGCCCACCGCATCGACCACCGCGGCCCAGCGCTCCTTCTGCAGCGGCTTGCCGGCGGCGCTCAGCTCGGCGCGGTCGATCACGCCGGAGGCGCCCAGCGAGCGCAGGTAATCGGCTTCGTCGAGCTTGCCGGTCGCGGCGGTCACGCGATGGCCGAGCTTGGCCAGCAAGGCCAGCGCGACACTGCCGACGCCGCCGGTCGCCCCGGTCACCAGCACCTCGCCGTCGCCCGCCTTCACGCCATGGCGCTCGAGCGCCAGCACGCACAGCATCGCGGTGTAGCCGGCAGTGCCGATCGCCATCGCCTGCTCGGTCGAGAACGCCGTCGGCAGCGGCACCAGCCAGTCGCCCATCAGGCGCGCGCGCTCGCCCAGGCAACCCCAGCGGGTCTCACCGACGCCCCAGCCGTTGTGCACCACGCGATCACCGGGCTTCCAGGCCGGGTGGCTGCTCTCGAGCACCGTGCCCGCGCCGTCGATGCCGGCCACCATCGGCCACGTGCGCACGACCGGGCTCTTGTTGGTGATCGCGAGGCCGTCCTTGTAGTTGAGCGTCGAATGCTCGATCCGCACCAGCACGTCGCCGGGCGGCAGACCGGCCTCGTCAACGTCTTTCAATGAAGCCTGGAAGCCGGTTTCGGACTTTTCGAGCAGCACAGCCTTGAACATGGGGGTCTCCGTCGCAGAAGACCGCACGATAGCGTAAGCACGCTGCACTTGCCGACCTGGGCAAGCCCTTGCCCGTTGCGCATTTTCACATCACAAAACAGCGCCAAGTATTTGTCACGATTGAGATTTATCGCGTTGACGCGGGGCACCGCGTGCTCTATCCTGCGCGCCATGTTGAAGATTCCGTACGGCGCGCGCTGGGCGAGCCGCGTTGCAGCGCTCGGTGTCGCCGCACTGCTGTCGACGCCGGCGGTCGCGACGCCTGCGGACTACGCACCGCTGCCGCCCGCAGCGGCCGCCGCCTCGGCGGCCGACGCGGTCGGTCGGTTTCTGGTCGACAAGGGGCTGATCCCTTCCGCTGCGGCCGCAGCGCCCGCCAGTCCGGGTTTCGTTGCGCAGGTTCGCGACAAGGCCTCGGACATGGTGCTGACGGCGATGAACTTCCTCGGCGTGCGCTACAAGCGGGGCGGCAACACGGCCGACAGCGGCTTTGACTGCAGCGGCTTCACGCGCCAGGTGTTCGAGACCAGCCTCGGGCTCGTGCTGCCGCGCCGCGCCGACGAGCAGGCCAAGGCGCCGGGGCTGCTCGCGGTCAAGCGCGACGCGTTGCAGCCCGGCGACCTGGTGTTCTTCAACACGTTGCGCCGCACCTTCTCGCACGTCGGCATCTACATCGGCGACGGCAAGTTCATCCATGCCCCGAAGCCGGGCGGCGAGGTGCGCGTCGAGGACATGCGCTTCGTCTACTGGGCCAAGCGCTTCACTGGCGCGCGGCGTGCCGAGCCGGTCGCAGAGCAGGCTGCCGCCGAACCGCCGGCGACGGTCCAGACACTGGCGCCCGCTCCGACCCTGCGCTGACGCGACCGGCCGCGTCGCCCGTGCGGCCATCGCAGCGAGGGCACAATCCGCGCATGGCCGACAAAGTCATCCCTCTCGCCGACCACCGCTACGCTGCAAGCGTGCCCCGCATTCCGTCGACGATCGCGGCGCCGAGCGGCCTGCTCGGCGACGCGCTCGGGCGACCACTGCGCGACCTGCGCATCTCGGTCACCGACCGCTGCAACTTCCGCTGCAGCTACTGCATGCCGAAAGAGGTGTTCGACAAGCATTACAGCTTCCTGCCGCACTCGTCGCTGCTGAGCTTCGAGGAGATCACGCGCGCGGCGCAGCTGTTCGTCGCGCACGGCGTGCGCAAGATCCGGCTGACCGGCGGCGAACCGCTGCTGCGCAAGAATCTCGAGCTGCTGGTGGGCATGCTCAGTGCGTTGCGCACTCCCGACGGCGCAGCGCTGGATCTGACCCTGACCACCAACGGCTCGGTCCTCGCGCGCAAGGCGCGTTCGCTCAAGGCGGCCGGCCTGCAGCGCATCACCGTCAGCCTCGACGCGCTCGACGACGCGGTCTTCCGCCGCATGAACGACGCCGACTTCCCGGTGCACGAGGTGCTCGCCGGGATCGACGCCGCGCAAGCCGCGGGGCTCGGGCCGATCAAGGTCAACATGGTCGTCAAGCGCGGCACCAACGACGACCAGATCCTGCCGATGGCGCGCCACTTCAAGGGCAGCGGCACGGTGCTGCGCTTCATCGAGTACATGGACGTCGGTGCAACCAACGGCTGGCGCATGGACGAGGTGCTGCCCTCCAGCGAGGTCGTGGCGCGCATCCATGCGGCGATGCCGCTGCAGCAGATCGAGCCCAGCGTCCTGGGCGAGACCGCCGAACGCTGGCGCTACGCCGACGGCAGCGGCGAGATCGGTGTGATCTCCAGCGTCACGCAGGCCTTCTGTGCCGACTGCAACCGCGCGCGGCTGTCGACCGAGGGCAAGCTGTTCCTGTGCCTGTTCGCGAGCCACGGCCACGACCTGCGCGCGCTGCTGCGCGGCGGCTACAGCGACGCCCAGATCGCCGCGGCGATCGGCCTGATCTGGCAGCGCCGCGACGACCGTTACTCCGAGCTGCGCAGCGCGGGCGTGGCGATGGCCGACGGCGAGCGCCGCGTCGAGATGCACTACATCGGCGGCTGAGAGGCTGAGAGGCAATCGACGAGATGAGCGCGCCGTTCTCGATCCGCCCGCTGCGGCCCGACGACCTCGCCGACTACAAGGAACTTCGCGACACGATGCTGGCCGCGCACCCGAGCGCGTTCACATCCGACCCGACCGAGAGCCGCCAGCGCACGCCAGACAGCTACCGCGCGCGGCTCGGGCTGGGGCACGACGACAGCGGCCAGTTCACGCTCGGCGCGTGGGTCGGCGCGGACTTGCAGGGCACGATCAGCTGCGAACGCGACGCGCGGATCAAGGTGCGTCACATCGGCCACCTCGTCGGCATGATGGTGCGCGACGCCGCCCAGGGCCGCGGCATCGGCCGCGCGCTGCTGGCCGAGTGCATCGCTCGGGCGCGCCGCGCCGAAGGCCTGGAGATGCTGACGCTGACGGTGACCGCCGGCAACGGGCCGGCGGTCGCGCTGTACGAAGGCTTCGGCTTCGTGCGTTACGGCAGCCTGCCGCGCGCGATCCGCGTCGATGGGCAGTACCACGCCAAGGACCAGATGACGCTGGCCCTGTAGGCGCCGGTCAGCGACTCGCGAGGCGGCGCCAGGTCTCGACCACCGAATCCGGGTTCAGCGAGATCGACACGATGCCTTCGTCGGCAAGCCAGTTCGCGAAGTCCGGGTGATCGCTCGGTCCCTGGCCGCAGATGCCGACGTACTTGCCGGCCGCACGGCAGGCCTTGATCGCGCGCGCGATCAGGAACTTCACGGCCGGATCG
>JAYSLR010000432.1:0-2471 GCA_043725365.1 Rhizobacter sp.
CCCCTGATCCGCGGGCCGGACTATCCCTAGGTCGAAGCCGGCCGTGCAGCGATATAAGGATCGTCCGGACGCGTTCACGGCCGGCATGCGGCGGTTATCGGACCGCCGCAATAGACCAATGGAGACAATTTCATGCCCATCCGCCCCTTCACGGCGCCGACGCGCCGCGCGTCCGCATCTCGCCGCGCCGCGGCGCCGCGTCTGGCCCCGCTCGCCGCGCTGCTCGCCGCACCGGCCCTTGCGCTGGCCGCCGGTGTCAGCGTGCGCTTCGATGTCGCGAGCCCGAGCGGCAGCCCGTTCCCGAGCGACCGCTTCACCCAGCCCGACTGGAGCAACAACACCGGCAAGCGCGTCAGCCTGCCGCTGCCGGACTGCGCCGCGCGCCCGTCCGACTGCGCCGACATCGCCGTCATCAACACGCTCGACGGCTTCAACACGCAGCCGCGCATCACCGTGCCGTTCAGCGGTGCGATCGACCTGTCGACGGTCAACAGCGACACCGTCTACCTCGTCAGCCTCGGCGACACGCTGAACGGCGCGGGCGCCGGCCACAAGGTCGGGATCAACCAGGTGTCGTGGGATGCCGCCGCGAACACGCTGGTGTTCGAGTCCGACGAACTGCTCGCCGAACACGCACGCTACGTGCTGGTCGTCACCGACGGCGTGCGCGACCGCTTCGGCGACGCGGTCGAGGCCGGCGACTTCGGCCGCTTCCGCAAGGACCTGAACTTCGGCCAGACCAAGGACCGCACGCTGGCCGACTACCGCAAGGCCCTGCTCGACGCCGCGAACGCGCCCGGCGTGACGCGCCAGCACGTCGTTGCGCTGAGCCTGTTCACGACGCAGAGCGTCAGCGCCGACCTGCTGAAGATCCACGCCCAGATCCAGGCCTCGAACCCGGCCCCGGCGAGCTTCATGATCGGCAACGGCGGCACGGTGCGCGCGGTGTTCCCGACGAGTTCGCTGCAGTACATCCAGTGGCAGCAGCAGACCGGCTCGGCCCCAGTGGCGTTCACCCCGTCCTATGTACCGACGCCCGCACTCCAGGTCTTCCCGGGCGCGGTGGCCAGCGTTGCGTTCGGCAGGTTCAGCTCGCCCGATTACGAAAACGCGGCCAAGGTCATCCCGACCACCGGCACGCTGACGGGTCAGCCGGTGGCCCAGGGCCACAACGACCTGGTGTTCGAGCTGTTCGTGCCGAGCGGGCCGAGGCCGGCCGGCGGCTGGCCGGTCGCGATCTTCGGCCACGGCTTCACCGACAGCCTGTACGGCGCACCCTGGACCGTGGCCTCGACCTTCGCGCACTCCGGCATCGCGACGATCGCGATCAGCGTCGTCGGCCATGGCGGCGGCGCGCTCGGCACGCTCAATGTGCAGCAGGCGGGCGCCGCCGCGCCGGTGGTCGTGCCTTCCGGCGGCCGCGGCATCGACCAGGACGGCAACGGCGCGATCGACTCGACCGAGGGCGTCAGCGCCGTCGGTGCGCTGTCCATCGTCTCGAGCCGCGACGGGCTGCGCCAGACGGTGGCCGACCTGATGCAGCTGGTGCGGCAGATCCAGGTCGGGATCGACGTCGATGGCGACAACGTCGCCGACCTCGACGCGAACCGCATCTACTACGCGGGCCAGTCCTTCGGCGGCATCTACGGCACGATGTTCCTCGGCCTCGAGGGCGCGGTGAAGGCCGGCGTGCCGAACGTGCCGGGCGGCTCGATCACCGAGGTCGCGCGCCTGGGCGGCTTCCGCGTGCTCAGCGCGATCGCGCTGGCCACGCGCGTTCCGCAACTCCTGAACCTGCCGCCGACGCCGGGTGTGCCGTTCCCCTACAACCTCGCCTTCAACGAGAACATCCCGCTGCGCAACCTGCCGCCGCTGGTCAACAACGTGCCCGGCGCGAGCGCGATCCAGCGGGTGTTCGACAACAACGTCTGGGTGCAGCAGTCGGGCAACCCGGTGTCGTACGCCGCGGCGATCCGCAAGCAGCCCTACGCCGGCCATGCGCCGAAGCCGGTGATCGTGCAGTTCGCGAAGGGCGACGAAACGGTGCCGAACCCGACGGCCACGGCGATCCTGCGCGCGGGGGACCTCGCCGACCGCGCGCTGTACTTCCGCAACGACCTGGCCTATGCCGCAACCCTGTCCTGCGGCACGATCCCGAAGAACCCGCACACCTTCCTGACCAACATCGCCGTCCCGGCCGGGGCGCCGTTCGCGGTCGCGGCGCAGATCCAGATCGGGGTGTTCTTCCAGACCAACGGCGCAGTGACCATCGATCCGAACACAGCGCTGGCAATGAGCCCCTCGTGCACGGCGCCTACCTCACCGATCTTCGAGATGCCGGATGTTCCTCCGCTGCCCGAGACGCTGAACTTCCTCCCGTAAGCACGGTGCGGACGGGCCGGCGAGCCGGCCCGTCCGCAGCCCGTGCAGCCTGTCGCGCCGGCGGCGCAGGCCATCGCAGCGCGGTGGCC
>JAYSLR010000433.1:0-1514 GCA_043725365.1 Rhizobacter sp.
GGTCCACGGCCGCAAACGACACGGCGGTGAAGTGCATTTCGTCGTTCGTCAACCCGATGGCACATTGATGCTGCTGCCGGCCTGGATGACTGAGCCGAGCGCCGAATCTTATCGACTCATATCTGATCTGCAGCTTCCAGTGAATCTGAAGGTTTCTGCGAGGCCGCCAAGCACGCAGATGCGGCTGGCTCTGGCGGCGGCGTCGCAGAAACCTGATTGAACTGAACTGCGGGGCACAGGTCGTGGGTTATGGCGTTTGATGCGCCGGCCTGGGCGTCGGTGCTTGGGCGGTGTGCGTCCCGATGGCCACGGCCGCACCGGCGCGCCGCTGTTTGTTGGCCGCAGCGGACAGGATTGCCGCCCTGCCACCAGGTCTGTCGTGGCTGGGCTGGCGACAGGGCGAGCGACGCCGTGGCCGCGCGGAGGCGACGCACAAGCCAGACGGTCTCGTTGGTGTCGTCATGAGCTGTCGAACCTCAGGATCTGACCTTGGGCGCGACGCCGCGGATCGGCCAGGGCCTCGATGACGCGCATGGGTCCGCCGCAACAGGGGCACGGCGGCGTGGCGCCGGTTGTCGCGGCCGCCGGTTCGCCAGGTGGCGTCTCGGCCGCGTGCTGTGCGACCGGCGGAGCGGCATCGAGCAGCTTGCGGATCAGCGCGAGCTTGGCCTTGCGATGGCCGTTGGCGAGGAAGCCCCCGGCTCGCGTCGGCGAGCCGACTTGGCCGGGGCAGGCTACATGGCGGATGCGCTGGAAGCCGTCCGGCAGCACGTGCAGCAGGAAACGGCGGATGAACTCGTGCGCTTCAAGCGTCATGGTCTTCTGTTTGGCGCCGTCGCGATAGTCCTTCCAGGTGAAGGTGACGCTGCGATCATCGATGGCGACATTGCCGTCGCGGCTTGCCGCGGAGGCAACAAGCCAGGGCGCCGGTTCGAGATGGCGATGCGGTGCGTGTAGCGCGCCAGATAGCGCAGCACCTGCTCGGGGCCGGCGAATGGCTTTTTGGCATAGACGATCCAGTCGAGGCGGCGCACGGGTTCGAGGTGACGGGCGAAGGCGCGCGGATCGCTGAGCGGCGCCAGGGCGTCGAAGAATTGCAGGCGGCCGTTGGCATGTGCGGCCGCGAGCTTGTGCAGAAACAGGCGGCGATACAGACGTTGCAGGACGCGCACAGGCAGGAAGAAGCCTGGGCGGCAGGCGATCCACGTCTTGTCATCACGGGCGAGGCCACCGCCCGGCACGATCACGTGCACGTGCGGATGATAGGTCAGCGTTTGCCCCGCCCGACGGCGGAGCCGTCAAACAAATGGGGTGTGCAGCACCATGGTCGCGGCCGTCTCGGCGCCGAGATGGCGTGGATCGGCCGCGATGGTCTTCAGCGTCTCGGCCGCCGCTTCGAATAGCAGGCCGTAGACCACCGCCTTGTTCTGCTTGGCGATGGCGGCGATCGGAGCCGGCAGCGTGAAGACGACATGGAAATACTCGACCGGCAGCAGGTCGGCGGCGCGCTCAGC
>JAYSLR010000434.1:0-2055 GCA_043725365.1 Rhizobacter sp.
GGACGAGATCGAAGAGCGGTTTGCCCCCGCGTTTCTGCCCGACGGCAAGCTTCAGAAGACAAAGGTGGGCTGGCCTTTGACGTGGACCTGGGAGACGGCGGATCGCGATGCATTCATCGCGTCGATTTCCCGGTTCGCGTCGAATTACGCGCCGCTGTTCGGCACCCTGCTGACACCGTTGGTCAACGGCGTCCGGGTGTCCGGCCCGTTCTACCCGGCGTGGCCGAACGACAAGCCGAAGCTCGTCCTGCTCGACGGCGAAGGCCTCGGCCACACGCCGCGCTCGATGTCCACGATCTCGACGACGCTCTCGAAGCGGATCGACATGGTCGATGCCGTCATCCTTGTGGACAACGCGACGCAGCCCATGCTCGCAGCCCCTGTCGCTGCGATGAAGGAACTGGTCTCTTCGGGGAATTCGGCCAAGCTGATCTTCGCCTTCACGCATTTCGACAAGGTCAGCGGCGACAACCTGCCGAACCCTTCGGCCCGTTCCCAGCATGTTCTGGCATCGGCGGAAAACGTCCTTTCCGCCATCGGCGAAGACCTCGGCCCGTTCGCCGAAAGGGCGCTGCGTGCGCGCCTGAAAACCTCGCGGGTCTTCCTCGCGGACCTCGATCAAAAGCTGGACGTTGAATCGAAGGACGGAAAGCGCACGGCCAGCCAGCTCGGCAAGCTGCTCGAAATGATAGACGGCATCGTCGAGCGTCCGAAGCCCATTGACTCGCGCCCGATCTACGACCGGATGAACCTTGTCCTTGCGGTCGAGCGCGCAGCGGAGAGCTTCCACAACGGGTGGCGGCCCCGCCTCGGTCTCTCGGTCAAGCAGGGCATGGAAAAAGAGCACTGGACGCGCATCAAGGCCCTTAGCCGCCGCTTTGCGATGGGGTCTGACGAATACGACACGCTGCGTCCGGTCGCCGACCTGAAGCAGCAGCTTCAGCAGCGCCTCTATGTGCTGCTTCAGAACCCCGTGGCCTGGAACGGTCCGGAGCCGACCGACGACGACAAGCAACACATCTTCGATGCCATCGCCGAAGACCTGAGCCGCCGCCTGCTTGACCTCGCGTCGCGCCGGGTGAAATCGGAGCGCCTGAGTGACTGGCGCAGCGCCTATGACGAATCGGGTCCGCGCTCGACGTTCCGGCGCGCCAAGCTGATCGCCGAGCGGGTCTATGACCTGGCGGCCCCGGTGCCCGACGTAACGCCATCGCCGGACCGGAACGCATTCCTGCAAGACGTGGCCGCCGTAACCAGGGAATCGGTCGAACTGGTCGGCGCGACGCTGCGTTGAGCGCTAGGACAAGGCGCAAGAGGACAACCGACAACAAGAAAGGGACGGCGATATCCATGGCAACCCTTCCACCAACCGCAAACCCGTTTGATCCCGTGCTCTAAATCGAGCACGGGACCATCGACGGCAAGGCGTGCGCGCACGCGTACTACGTTGCAATCAGCGAGAAGTCCTGCAAAGCAGGCGACTCCGGGCCAGGCGCAACGCGCGACAAGGTCCTTGTGGCAACTGTCACTGAAGACTCGCTGCGCATGTTCCCAATCCACATCCGGCGGGACGCCCACGACTACCTCACACCGAAACACGATCAACTCAAGACCATAACGATTCCGCTAGACCACGACGAATGGCCGATTCCCGACTGATCTTGCCGTTCGGCGTGATGCGCACGCCGAGTCCATCGCGGTCGCTGCGCTCTTCAAGTGCGCTTCGTTCCTTGCCGTTGTTCGCCTTCAGCCAGGTGTCCGTCAGAGCCATGCCTGCCCCCGTGTGTACAGATCGCGAGGGAGGCTTCCGGAGGGCGTTTTATGTACGCAGCTATGTACATACTGTCCCCGTCTTGGCCTGTCCCGCAATGACGGAACTTGACCATGGCGTACCCGCCGCCTTCCTCGCGCCTTCCTCGAAAAAGGGACTGGTCGTGTCGCGACCTGACCCCGCCTGACTCAGAGGCTTTGATCGGGGTGCGAAATGATGGCAAAGGTGCGGCGACGGCGCACCTGGGTGGACAGGTCGGCGGACATGGTGCGGGGTTCCAGCGG
>JAYSLR010000435.1:0-2203 GCA_043725365.1 Rhizobacter sp.
TCTGTTCCTCTGTGAATTTGCTCTTCCTCATGTCCGCCATTCTCCTGGGTGGCGGACTCCTGCTACTTCAGGTTGGTATGGCTGGAAGGGGGCAGGTCATTGGGCGCAGCCCGGCCCGGGGGACATGAGCGGAGTCGGCCACCCGACATCCTCGGCGCGCGGCGACCGGGAGCCGCTGCGACAGCACCGGGCCGCTTCCGGCCGTCCAACGTGAGCAGACCAGACCGGACGCGAAGCGCCGCGCCGTCGGCCTTCGCGAGCGCGGGGCCAGTGCGCCAGCGCAGACTCTGCCGGCTTCGCCGGCGACGCCCGCACTGTCGTCAGAATACGCGGGCGGCGGCGCGTGCCCGCCTTCCCCCGCCCATCCACCCGCGCCTGCCGGGCGCTCGTTCCATGATCCTCGTCGCCGGTTCGGCCAACCTCGATTTCGTGGTGCGCGCGGCGCACATTCCGGCGCCCGGCGAGACCGTGCTCGGCCGCTCGTTCCGGACCTTTCCCGGCGGCAAGGGTGCGAACCAGGCGGTCGCCTGCGCACGCGCCGGCGGCGCCGCGACCCGGATGCTGCTGGCGCTGGGCGACGACGCGTTCGCGCCGCCGATCGAGGCCTCGCTGCGCGACGCCGGCGTGCAGCTGCAGGTGGTGCGCGTGGCCGGCGAACCGACGGGCACCGCGTTCATCTGCGTGTCCGACGACGCCGAGAACGCGATCACGGTCGCGCCCGGCGCGAACGCGCAGCTGCGCCCCGCCGACCTGCCGCCGCTGGACGGCGTCACCCACCTGTTGCTGCAGCTCGAGACGCCGATCGACACCGTGACCGACTACGCGATGCGCGCGCAGGCCGCCGGCGTCACGGTGGTGCTGAACGCGGCGCCGGCGCGCGCGCTGCCGGCCGGGCTGCTCGCGGCCGTCGACCTGCTGATCGTCAACGAGGGCGAGCTCGAGGCCATCACCGGAGTCGCCGCCGACCTCGACGCGGCGCTGGCGCTCCTGGCGGTGCCGTGCGCCGTCGTCACGCTCGGCACGCGCGGCTGCCGCGCGCGCTGCCGCGGCGCGCTCGTCAGCCAGGCCGCGTTCGCGGTCGAGGCGGTCGACAGCACCGCGGCCGGCGACACCTTCTGCGGCGCGCTGGTCGCTGCGCTCGCCGGCGGCACCGCGCTGCCCGCCGCGCTGCGCCGCGCCAGCGCCGCCGCCGCGATCGCCTGCACGCGGCCGAGCGCCCAGGCCAGCATCCCGACGCGTGCCGAGGTCGACGCGTTCGTGCGCGCCAGGCCCGTCCGCGGCTGAGCGCGGCCTGGCGCGGACGCGCCACAATCCGCGCACCGTAATTTCCCGCCCCGCGGCAAGGCACGCGCGATCCACGTGCCCTGGCCGCGCCTTCCGCATGAACACGTCGACGACCACCGTTCCCACTCTTGCGCCGATCAGCGGCGCCGCCGCCGGCCCGCGCTGGGCCTGGCTGCCGCCGATCGGCAGCAAGCGCTACTACCTGATGCTCGGCCTGCTGGGCGCGCTGGTGCTGGGGCCGCTCGGCGGCGTCACGGCGTCGTACATGAACTTCTCGCTCGGCTTCTTCGTCGGCGGGCAGGTGCTGGCCGGCATCCTCGGCTCGACCGTGACGCTGGGCTACGGCCCCGAGGGCAAGCACGGCGCGAACTACATGCAGACCGCCGCCGCGTCGGTGGCCGGCATGGCCGGCATGGGCGTACTGATCCAGGCGATGGTCTGGATGGGCCTGCCGCAGCCGCCGCTGTGGCAGCTGATGCTGTTCATGGGCGCGATCGGCATGTTCGGCGCCGGCGTGGGCATGCTGTACACGCCGATCCTGGTCGACCGGCTGCAACTGACCTTTCCCTCCGGCCTGGCGGTGGCGAACATCCTGCGCGCCCTGACCGACCCGGTGTTGCTGCGGCTGTCGGTCGCGCGCCTGGGCACCGGGGTCGGCCTGGGCTTGTTCGGCGGCCTGGGCGCAGCCAAGCTCGGCTTTCTCGGCGCGATCGAGCTGTCGACCTCGACCCTGGGCGCCGGCATGCTGGTGGGCGCGCGCATCGGCATCGCCGCACTGGTCGCCGGCCTGACCGGCAACGCTCTGATCCCGTACTTCATCTCGATCGGCTGGCTGCACGAGGGCGAGCCGTTCCGCAAGATCACGTTCCTGATCGGCCTGGGGCTGATCATGGGCGCGGCGATCCTGGACATCGGGCTG
>JAYSLR010000436.1:0-1555 GCA_043725365.1 Rhizobacter sp.
GCGATCGGCACCAGCACCCAGCCGGCGATACCCGGGTGCAGGATCGGCCCGCCGGCCGAGAGTGCGTAGGCCGTCGAACCCGTCGGCGAGCCGACGATCAAACCGTCGGCGCGAATGTTGGCGACGAACTCGCTGCCGATCTCGACCTTCAGCTCGACCATGCTGGCCGCACCGCCGCGGCTGACCACCACGTCGTTCATCGCGAAGCCTTCAAAGATCAGCTCGCCGTCGCGCCGCACACCGCCTTCGAGCATGGTGCGGTGCTCCTCTTCATAGTCGCCGGCGATCATCGGCGCGAGCGATTCGGCGAACTGGCCGGCAGGCACGTCGGTGATGAAACCGAGCCGCCCGGTGTTGATGCCGACCAGCGGCGTGCCGTGGCGCGCAAGCTGGCGCGCGATGCCGAGCATGGTGCCGTCGCCGC
The DNA here is from genome assembly GCA_043725365.1 of Rhizobacter sp. GTDB lineage: Bacteria > Pseudomonadota > Gammaproteobacteria > Burkholderiales > Burkholderiaceae_C > LMDS01. The sequence continues at coordinate 425 of JAYSLR010000436.1, forward strand.
CCACCACCACCGCCAGATCGCATTCACGGCCGAGCTCGTCGGGGGTCATGGCGCCGTGGTCGGTGATGCCGGTGTTCAGCGCGGTCTGCGTCTCCATCGAGACCTCCAGACCTTGGCGGATCAGGAATTGCGCGATCTCTTCCAGCACCCCGCGCATGCCCTGGGACTGGTACTTTCCCACGAGGGCGGCATGACGAAAGCGACTGACCATGCGCGGGATTACACCACAGCGACCCCGCGCAACGCGCCTCAGAATCGGCCGCAACCTACAATGAAAACCATGTTGGACGAGCGCGCGAAAACACTGCTGAAAGCCCTGGTCGAGCGCTACATCGCCGACGGCCAGCCGGTGGGCTCGCGCACGCTGTCGCGCGCCAGCGGCATCGACCTCTCGCCCGCGACCATCCGCAACGTGATGGCCGACCTGGAAGAGCTGGGCCTGATCGTCAGCCCGCACACCAGCGCCGGGCGCATTCCGACTGCCCGCGGCTACCGCCTGTTCGTCGACACCATGCTCACGGTGCAGCCGATGGGCCACGCTGCGCAGATCGAGCCGCAGCTCGCGCCCGACCAGCCGCAGCGCGTGATCGCCAACGCCGCGCAGCTGCTGTCGAGCCTGTCGAGCTTCGTGGGTGTGATCACCGCGCCGCGCAAGGCAAGCGTGTTCCACCACATCGAGTTCATGCGGCTGAGCGAGCGGAGGGTGCTGGTCATTCTGGTCGCCCCCGACGGCGACGTGCAGAACCGCGTGATCTTCACCGTACAAGACTACAGCCAGAGCCAGTTGATCGAGGCCAGCAACTACCTCACCGCGCACTATGCCGGCCTGACCATCGAAGACGTTCGCAACCGCCTCAAGACCGAAGTCGACGCGTTGCGAAGCGAGATCGCGGTGCTGATGCAGGCCGCAGTGCAGGCGGGCAGCGAAGCCCATGCCGACAGCCAGGACCAGGTGGTCATCAGCGGCGAGCGCAACCTGCTCACGGTGCAGGACTTCTCCAGCGACATGGGGAGCCTGCGCAAGCTGTTCGACATGTTCGAGCAGAAGACGCAGCTGATGCGCCTGTTGGAGGTGAGCAGCCGCGCCGAGGGCGTGCGCATCTACATCGGCGGCGAGAGCATGGTCGTGCC
>JAYSLR010000437.1:0-1984 GCA_043725365.1 Rhizobacter sp.
CGCCGGCGCGGGCACTGGCAGCCGAGCTGCGCGCGGCCGGCATCGCGGCCCGCGCGACCGAGGACCTCGCGGCCGCCGTCGCCGCGGCCGACATCGTCAGCTGCGCGACGCTGTCGAACGCCGCGCTGGTGCGCGGCGAGTGGTTGCGCCCCGGCACGCACCTCGACCTGATCGGCAGCTTCACGCCGCAGATGCGCGAGGCCGACGCCGAGTGCTTCGCGCGCTGCCGCGTGTTCGTCGACACCGAGGAGGCGCTCGCGAAGTCGGGCGACGTGCTCGAGGCGATCGCCGCCGGCACCTTCGGCACCGACCGGCTGCAGGGCACGCTCGCCGAGCTGTGCCGCGGCACCCGCGCCGGCCGGCGCGATGCGGCCGAGCGCACGCTGTTCAAGGCGGTGGGCAGTGCGCTCGAAGACCTCGCGGCGGCCGAGTGGGTGTTCGACGCGGTGCAGCGAGAGTCGCTATCCTCGATGGCTCCGAATCTCACCGACGCCGCCCCGTGAACGAACCCGCCGCCACGCCCGAGCCCCGCAGCATCCGCTGGTACTGGGAGGACTTTCGTGTCGGCCAGGCGCGCGAGTTCGGCGCGATGCCGGTCACGCGCGAAGCCATGCTCGCGTTCGCCGCGCAGTTCGATCCGCAGCCCTTCCACCTCGACGACGCCGCCGCCGAGGCCTCGCTGTTCGGCAAGCTCTCGGCCAGCGGCTGGCACACCTGCGCGATGTCGATGCGGATGATGTGCGACGACTACCTGCTCGACTCCAGCAGCCTGGGCTCGCCCGGCATCGACAGCCTGCGCTGGACCAAGCCGGTGTTCGCCGGCGACACGCTCAGCGTGCGCCTGACCACGCTCGAATCGCGCCCGATGGCGAGCCGGCCGAACGTCGGGCTGGTGCTGTCGAAGTGGGAGGTGCTGAACCAGCACCGCGAGGTCGTGCTGACGATGCAGGGCTGGGGCATGTTCGGGCGCCGCGCGCCGGCCGCCTGAGAACGGGACTTCGCTGAATTGGCAATCACCTCGAAGGAACGCACCATGCCCCGCCGCTTTGTCGACCTCTCGATCTTTCTCGAAAACGACGTGCTCTCCGACCCGCCGGCGTTCGCGCCGAAGATCGAGTATTTCACCCACGAGAACACGTTTGCGCAGATCGAGCCCTTCTTTCCCGGGCTCACGAAGAGCGACCTGCCCGACGGCGAAGGCTGGGCCGTCGAGCGGGTGCAGCTGTCGACCCACAACGGCACGCACCTCGATGCGCCCTACCACTTCCATTCGACGATGAACCAGGCGCTCGGCGAGAAGGAGCGCGCGATCGCGATCCACGAGGTGCCGCTGGAATGGTGCTTCCAGCCCGGCGTGAAGCTGGACTTCCGCCACTTCGCCGACGGCTACGTGGTGACCGCGGCCGATGTCGAGGCCGAGCTCGAGCGCATCGCCCACACGCTCGCGCCGCTCGAGATCGTCGTCGTCAACACGCGTGCCGGCTCGCGCTATGGCAGCCCGGACTACGTGTCGTCCGGCTGCGGCATGGGCTACGCGGCGACGATGTACCTGCTCGAGCGCGGCGTGCGCCTGACCGGCACCGACGCCTGGAGCTGGGACGCGCCCTTCGTGCACACCGCGAAGAAGTACGGCCAGACCCACGACGCCTCGCTGATCTGGGAAGGCCACAAGGCCGGCCGCGACATCGGCTACTGCCACCTCGAGAAGCTGCACAACCTCGAGGCCTTGCCGCCGACCGGGTTCTACATCTCGTGCTTCCCGCACAAGATCCGCGGCGCCTCGGCCGGCTGGACGCGCGCGGTCGCGATCTTCGACGACAAGCTGATGGCGGCGTAGCAGGCCTGGCGTCGAACCCCACGCACGACGCCGGCGCGCGCCGCTCTCGCCCTCAGACCGGCACGCGGCCGCGGTCCGCCAGCAGCAGCGTCTCCAGGCACTGCTCGCGAATCCCGTAGAAGCCCTTCAGCTCGCGGATCTGCTGCC
>JAYSLR010000438.1:0-6203 GCA_043725365.1 Rhizobacter sp.
CATCTGCGCGGCCGCCGACGACACCGACGAACTCACCGCCTTGAGCTGGCGCGAGACCAGCAGACCGACGATGGCCAACACGACCAGCAGAGACACCACACCGAAGATCGCCCGCATGCGCCACCCCGCTTGAATGAATTCGACCCTGCGATTTTGCCCGCGTCTGGGCGCGCCGGTCCCGTCGGGCTCAAATCCAGCGGCGCAAGGGCGAGAACAGCGCCGTGCGCGCGCGCAGCGACAAGGGCGCACGTGCGAACGCGGTTGCGTCCACCACGCGGTTGTCGGGGTCCACGCGCAAGGCCTTGAACAGCGCGCGCGTTTGCGCCAGCACCTGCGCGTCGCGCACGAACACCATCAGCTCGGCGAGGCGATCATGCGCGGCGTGCTCGAAGTTGTAGCTGCCGATCGCGAGTTCCGCGTCGTCGACGAGCAGCAGCTTGGAGTGCTCGCCGCGCACGCTCTCGAAGATCGTCACGCCGGCGCCGTGCCAGCGCCGATAGTCCGCGGCTGCGGCCATCCAGGGCAGCACGCTTTCCACCAGCGCGTCGCGGTGCGAGTGGAAGATCTCCACCGCCACGCCACGCTGTGCGGCACGCACGAATGCCGCCGCCAGCGCGGCACATGGCTTGAAGTAGAAGCTGGTGGCGCGGATCGATGCGCTGGCCCCGTCGATCGCCTCGATCAAGCGTTGTGTGAGCGGGTTCTGCACCCCCGCCACCGGTGCCAGCGGCGCCGGCGGTCGGTTCGGATCGTGCCACCAGTATTCGAGCGCAAGCGCACCGCCCTCGCCGGCCGTGGCCGCGGTCAGCACACGGTGCGCGTCCGTCACCGCGCCGGGAAAGAGCGTCGCGATGGTGTCGAGCGCGGCCAGGGCGGCCGGCCCCCACAGCGAGAAGGAAACCTCCTTCCACTGCGCCGGATCGAAGGACCGCTGCGAGATGTTCGACGAGCCGTGCAGCGCTTCGCCTGCCTCGCTGAGCTGGATCTTGATGTGCTGCCCGGCTCCCAGCACCCGCTGCAGCCGCGAGGGCGGGCGGTAGTAGCGCACGGCGGGCCCGAGCGCGGCCAGGCGCAGCGCCAGGTCCGCGCGCTGGGCTTCGCTCAGCAGGCGGGTGCCCAGGCGCTGCCCGAAGGCGTCGATGCCGAGCATCACCGCGACGCCCCGGCGCTGCGCCGCGGCCAGCGCATCGATGAGTTCGAGCGCCCAGCGGTCGTGGCCGACGTAGTAGGTGACGAGGTGCACGAAGTGGCGCGCTTCGCGGATCATCGCCAGGCGTCGCGCCCATTCGACGGTCGGGTCGGTGTGCAGGAGAAAGCGGCTGGCGACCGTGTGACGTGCTGGCCCGAGCTGCAAGTTGGTGTCGGTGGTATTGCGAGTGAGCATGCGCGATGGTATCGGCGCGACGAGCGATCAGCCGTGCAGCAAAAAGCTCGCCTGACGGGCGGCGATGCGCCAGCCTTCGGGCGTGAGCGTGAAACGATCGTCGAACTCGCCCAGCACCTGGCCCGCGCGGGCGGGCCGGCCGTTTGGGCCGGGCTCGTCGTCTGTCGAGCCGGCCCACAGCAGCACGGTGCTGGTGGCCCGCGCGTCCGTGGCCGACAGCAGCTCGACGCGGATGTTCGTCACCACATGGCGGGTGATGCGGCTGGCGGGGCGCTGCGCGTAGGCAGCGTGAATCGCCTCGCGCCCACGCAGCGGCTCGGCGTTCGGCCGGCTCAGCACCGCATCGGGCGCGAACAAGGCCGCGAACTCGGCCGGGCGCTGCTGGTCGGCGTGTTCGGCTGCCAGCAGCACGAGCCGGCTGCAGGCGCGTTCGATCAGCAGAGATTTCAATTCGTCCATCGTGACCTCAGTGTGCAGCCACCAGCGGGCGACGCAGCCACTGCACCAGCACCTCGCTCACCGCCTCGGGCTGCTCCATCGTCGACATGTGGCCGCAATGATCGATCACGGCCAGGCGCGACGTGGGCAACATCGCGTGCATCTGTTCGTGGCGCGCCAGCGGGCTCCACACGTCGTCGCGGCCGCACAGCAGCAGGGTGTCGCAGTGCAGGCCGCGCAGCACCTCGCGCGCATCGGGGCGGGCGAGCAAAGCATGGATCTGGGCAGCGAAGATGTCCGGTGTGCGGCGCTCGATCATGTCGAGAATCTGCTCGAACACCGGCGAGCCCAGCCGCGACGGGTGCACCATGCCGCGCGCCCAGTCGCGGCCCATCGCGCGCATGCCGTCACGCCGCGCCGTCGCGAGCAGCTTCATGCGCCCTTCGCGTTCGCGCTCACCGTCTGCACCGGGGGCGATCGGGTCGATGCCGGTGTCGAGCAGCGCGAGGCGTTCGACACGCTCTGGCGCGCGCCGCAGGACCTCCAGCGCGACGCGCCCACCCATCGAATGCCCGACCAGGGAGAAGCGAGGCGCGGCGACCGACGCGAGCACCTGCTCGGCCATCGCACCGATCGAATCGATGGCGCCGAACACAGGCACGACACAGTCATCGGCGGGCAGCACGGCGCGTTGATGCGCCCACACCGCGTCGTCGCACAAGAGCCCCGGCAGCAGAACGAGCATCGTCATGGGATGCGAGCTTTGCACCGCCTGCACTGTCGCGCTCATCACGAAGGCCGGACGAGGTATTCGTTCTGCTTATCGACCCGCCTTGTCGATCTCGTTGGCGGCCGCGCGGCGCAACGCTTCCAGCACGACCCGCAGGTCGGGCGAAGGCTCGCCGGACTCGCGCACCGCGATGCCCACCGCGCGCACGGTCAGTGGCAGTTCGATCGGGAGCCGCCGTAACGCGCCGCCACGTTCGTCTTCTACCGCCTGGCCGTGCGAGCTCAGCGCGAGCCGGTCGGTGCTGGCCACGATGGCGCGCGTGAACATCGCGCTGCTCGCCTGCAACGCGCCCGGCGGCGGTTCCAGGCCGGCCGCGGCGAACACGCGTTGCAGCGCCGCACTGGCCGGCGTGCCAGGCAGCGGCACGACCCAATCCCAGGCGCGCAGATCGGCCAGCGTGAGGCCACGCCGCCGAAGGCAGGGATGGCCCGCGCGCGCGACCACGGCCAGCGGCTCCTCGACCAGGGATTCCTGCCGAACGCCGGACGGCGCCTCGCGCAGTGCGCCGATCACGAGATCGATGTCGGCGGCGCGCAGCTGGCGCATCAGGTTGTCGTAGGTGCCATCGATGATGGTCACCTCGATGTCCGGATGCGCGCGCAGCACCTCGTCTACCGCACGAGGCAGCAGCAGCGAGACCGACAGCGGCAGCGCGCCGATCAGCACACGGCCGCGGATCTCGCCGCGCCAGGCGGCGATCTCGCTGTCGATCGCACGGGCTTCGCCATAGGCGAGTTTGACGTGCAGCAGCAGCGCCTCGCCGGCATCGGTGAGCCGCGTGCCGCGCACCGAGCGCTGGAACACCACGCCGCCGGCCAGGTGTTCGAGGGCGCGCAGCGAGCGGTGCACCGCGGGCTGGCTGATGCCCAGCGCCACGGCGGCCTTCGCCTCGCTCGCCGTGGCGGCGACGGCGAGCAAGGCCTTCAGGCTCGCAGGCGTGACAGCCGCGGCAAAACGTTCGGGCCGCTCGGTGCGCCGCGCACGCCCTTCGGCCAGTGCAGCGGCCTGCGCGGCACCGAGCGCGAGTTGCGCGAACAAGGCATCGGCGCGTTGCGCGACACGCAGGCCCGGCGGCGTGGCGAGCATGCCGCGGGCGCTGCGCTCGAACAGCGGCAGGCCGCAGAAACGTTCCAGTTCGAGCACACCGCGCGTGACCGCCGGCTGGGAGAGGTGGATGGCCTCGGCCGCACGCATCGCGCTGCCATGGCGCGCGACGGCTGCCGCACAGCGCAGCAGCTTCAGGCGCTCGCCGGCGCCAGGCAATTCGCGCAACGCGATCAAAGGTGTTTCGGCAGGCACGGGGATGGGAAACGGGTCAGGGTGGCAACGCATAGCTTAGGCACGGCCGATGCCCGCACACGATCGGACGAGCTCGGTGTTTGCCCCGGGGGATAAGCCGCGCGCATAGCTTGCCGAGCCAATGTCATGGGCACGGGTCGGCGCAAGGCCTAGGCTTGCAATCCCAGACGATCGATCACGATGGAGCGCAGACCATGCCCTTACCCGCCACCCGACGCACGCTCCTCGCGGCCAGCGCCGCGGCCACGCTGGCCGCCTGCGGCCTCGCCCGCGCGCAGACGGCCGACACCTTCCGCATCGGCCTGATCGCGCCGCTGACCGGCCCGTTCGCATCGACCGGCAAGCAGCTCGAAACCGCCGCGCGCCTCTACATCGCGAAGAACGGCAACACGATCGCCGGCAAGAAGGTCGAGCTGATCGTGAAGGACGACGCCGGCACTGCGGACGTGACGAAGCGCCTCGCGCAGGAACTCGTCACCGGCGACAAGGTACAGGTGCTCGCCGGCTTCGGCCTGACTCCGCTGGCCTTTGCGACCGCACCCGTCGCAACACAAGGCAAGACGCCGATGGTGGTGATGGCCGCGGCCACCTCGACCATCACCGAATCCTCGCCCTGGATCGTGCGCACCAGCTTCACCGTCGCCCAGGTCGTCACCGCGCTGGCCGATTGGGCCGCGAAGAACGGCATCAAGCGCGTCGTCAGCCTGGTCAGCGACTACGCGCCGGGCATCGATTCCGAGAAGTATTTCAACGAACGTTTCGTCTCGCGCGGCGGCACGATAGTCGAAGCGATCCGCGTGCCGCTGCGCAACCCGGACTTCGCACCCTTCCTGCAAAAGGTGAGCGACGCCAAGCCCGAAGCGCTGTTCGCCTTCGTGCCGGCCGGCGTGGGCTCGGCGCTGATGAAGCAGTTCACCGAACGCGGGCTCGACAAGTCGGGCATCCGGCTGATCGCCGAAGGCAGCGTGACGGACGATGACATCCTCGACAGCATGGGCGATGTGGCGCTCGGCGTCGTCACCGCGCACCATTACTCGGCGGCGCACAACTCGGCGGCGAACAAGGCCTTCGTCGAAGCCTTCGGCGCAGCGAACGGCGGGCGCCGCCCGAACTTCATGGCGGTGGGCGCCTGGGACGGCATGCGCGTGATCTACGAGGCCGCCAAGGCCACCGGCGGCGCGGGCGGAGAGGCCCTGCTCGCCGCGATGAAGGCCCAGAGTTTCGAGAGCCCGCGCGGCCCGCTGCAGATCGACCCCGCCACGCGCGACGTGGTGCACAACGTCTACATCCGCAAGGTCGAGCGCATCAACGGACAGTTGTGGAATCAGGAGATCGAGACGATTCCGATGGTGCGCGATCCGGGGAAGACGAAGCCCTGAACCTCAGAGCCCCAACTCCTTGAGGATCGCCTCCCGCAGTGTCTGCGCCTGCGGGCTGGACAACTTGCGCGGATGTGGCAGCGTCACCTGAAAGCTGGCCTGAATCGTCGCCGGCCGGGGCGAGAGCACCAAGATGCGATCGGCCATGTAGATCGCTTCTTCGACATCGTGCGTGATGAGCAGCACGGTGTGGCGCTCTTCTTCCAGGATGCGCAGCAGCTCGGTGCGCATGCGCAGGTTCATCAGCGCGTCGAGTGCCGAGAACGGTTCATCCATGTAGAGGATTTCCGGCTTCACGACGAAGGCACGCGCCAGCTCGACACGCTTGAGCATGCCGCCCGACAACTCGTGGGGGTAGCTGGACTCGAAGCCCTTCAAACCGACCATCGCGGCGTAGTGATCGGCCAACGCGGCGCGCTCTTTCGGGATGCCGCCTTGCTCGTCGGTGCGCCCCACCCCATTCAAGCCGAACATCAGGTTCTGCTGCACCGTGAGCCAGGGGAACACCGAGCCCTGCTGGGAGATCACGATGCCCTTCGGGCTGGGGCCGGTGAGTTCGGCACCGTCGACACGCACACTGCCGCTGCCGGCGCGCTCGAAACCGGCGACGATGTTCATCAGGGTCGATTTGCCGCAGCCCGAGGGCCCCACGATGGCGACGAATTCACCGTCGGCCACGCTGAAGCTGACACCGGCGATGACCGGCAGCGGGCCCTTGTCCGAGACGAAGGCCTTGGTGACCTGGTCGACGACGATCTTGTCAGCGGACATAGCGCCATCGCACGGTCTTCAGCCGCTCCAGCAGGCGTGTGGCGCCATCGAGCAGCAGGCCGATCAGGCCGATGATGATCATGCCCGCGATGACGAGGTCGTAGCGGTTGCCGGCGTTGCGCGAGTCCATGATCATGTAGCC
>JAYSLR010000439.1:0-2842 GCA_043725365.1 Rhizobacter sp.
GTACTACATCCTCGACCTGCAGCCCGAGAACTCGCTGATTCGCTACACCGTCGCACAGGGCCACCGCGTGTTCGTCGTCAGCTGGCGCAATGCCGACGAGAGCATCAAGACCTGGACCTGGGACCAGTACATCGAGGACGCCGCGATCCGTGCGATCGGCCTGGTCCGTGAGATCACGGGCAGCAAGCAGATCAACACGCTGGGCTTCTGCGTCGGCGGCACGATCCTCGCGACCGCGCTCGCGGTGCTCGCCGCGCGCGGCGAGAAGCCGGCCGCCAGCGTGACGCTGCTGACCACCTTCCTCGACTTCAGCCACACCGGCGTGCTCGACCTCTTCATCGACGAAACCATGGTGCAGATGCGCGAGATGACGCTCGGGCCCAAGAGCCCGGGCGGCGGCAGTTTGCTGAAGGGTCAGGAACTCGCGACCACCTTCAGCTTCCTGCGCCCGAACGACCTGGTCTGGAACTACGTCGTCGGCAACTACCTGAAGGGCGAGACGCCGCCGCCGTTCGACCTGCTGTACTGGAACAGCGACGGCACCAACCTGCCGGGACCGATGTACTGCTGGTACCTGCGCAACACCTACCTCGAGAACAAGCTCGTGGTGCCGGGCGCGCTGACGGTCTGCGGCGAGAAGATCGACCTGCGCAAGATCGACACGCCGGCCTACGTCTACGCCTCGCGCGAGGACCACATCGTGCCGTGGGAGGGCGCCTACCGGAACACCCAGGTGCTGACCAACAAGACGCGCTTCGTGCTCGGCGCCTCGGGCCACATCGCCGGCGTGATCAACCCGCCGGCGAAGGGCAAGCGCAGCCACTGGATCGGCGCGAGCGCCGCGCTGCCGGCGCGAGCCACGGACTGGCTCGACAAGGCGACCGAACATCCCGGCAGTTGGTGGACCGACTGGGCCGGCTGGCTGAAGGGCCATGCCGGCAAACAGGTCGCCGCACCGAAGACCTACGGGAACCGGCAGCACAAAGTCATCGAGGCGGCGCCCGGCCGCTACGTGAAGCAGAAGGCCAGCTGAACGCCGGCGGCCGAGCCACCCCCCCCCCATTCATTTCAACCTCGAACCTGGAGAATCCCATGACCACCGACATCGTGATCGTCGCCGCCGCCCGCACCGCGGTGGGCAAGTTCGGCGGCACGCTCGCCAAGACCCCGGCCCCCGAGCTCGGCGCCGCCGTCGTCGTCGAGCTGCTCAAGCGCGCCAAGCTCAGCGGCGAGCAGATCAACGAACTCATCTTCGGCCAGGTGCTGACCGCCGGCTCGGGCCAGAACCCGGCGCGTCAGACCGTCGTCAAGTCCGGCTTGCCGCAAAGCGTGCCCGCGCTGACGATCAACGCCGTGTGCGGCTCCGGGCTGAAGGCCGTGATGCTGGGCGCGCAGGCGATCCGCGACGGCGACTCCGAGATCGTCATCGCCGGTGGCCAGGAAAGCATGAGCATGTCCCCGCACGTGCTGCCCAATTCGCGCGATGGCATGCGCATGGGCGACTGGAAGCTGGTCGACTCGATGATCGTCGACGGGCTGCTCGACGTCTACAACAAGTACCACATGGGCATCACCGCCGAGAACGTCGCGAAGAAGTACGACATCACGCGCGAGAAGCAGGACGCGCTCGCGCTCGGCTCGCAGCAGAAGGCCGCGGCGGCGCAGGAAGCCGGCAAGTTCAAGGACGAGATCGTGCCGTTCAGCATCGCGCAGAAGAAGGGCGACCCGATCGTCTTCGCCAGCGACGAGTTCATCAACAAGAAGACCAACGCCGAAGCGCTGGCCGGGTTGCGCCCCGCCTTCGACAAGGCCGGCACCGTCACGGCAGGCAACGCCTCGGGGCTGAACGACGGCGCGGCCGGCGTCGTGCTGATGACGGCGCAGAAGGCGCAGGCGCTGGGCCTGAAGCCGCTCGCGCGCATCGCCAGCTATGCCACCGTGGCGCTCGACCCCAGCATCATGGGCATGGGCCCGGTGCCGGCGTCGCAGAAGGCACTGTCGCGCGCCGGCTGGAAGCCCCAGGACCTCGACCTGCTCGAGATCAACGAGGCCTTCGCGGCCCAGGCCTGTGCCGTCAACAACGAGATGGGCTGGGACACGAGCAAGGTCAACGTCAACGGCGGCGCGATCGCGATCGGTCACCCGATTGGTGCGTCCGGCTGCCGCATCCTGGTGACGCTGCTGCACGAAATGCAGCGCCGCGACGCGCACAAGGGCATTGCCTCCCTGTGCATCGGCGGTGGCATGGGCGTTGCACTCTGCGTCGAGCGCTGAGCACACGCGTCCGGTACGGGCGACGCGCCGCCGGCCGAATCCGGCCGGGCGTGCCTGATGCGGGCCTCCGGAACCTCGGGCCCGCGCGGCGCGCGCTCTTGCTTCTTCGTCATCACAGGGAACCAACAAGATGAACCAGAAAATCGCATACATCACCGGCGGCATGGGCGGGATCGGCACGACGATGTGCCAGCGCCTGCACAAGGACGGCTTCAAGGTCATCGCCGGCTGCGGCCCGAGCCGCGATCACGCCAAATGGCTGGGTGAGCAGGCCGCGCTCGGCTACACCTTCCATGCCTCGGTCGGCAACGTCGGCGACTGGGATTCGACCGTCGCCGCCTTCCAGAAGGTCAAGGCTGAGCACGGCCCGGTCGACGTGCTCGTCAACAACGCCGGCATCACCCGCGACGGCATGTTCCGCAAGATGAGCCGCGCCGACTGGGACGCGGTGATCGAGACCAACCTGACCAGCCTGTTCAACGTGACCAAGCAGGTCATCGACGACATGGTCGAGCGCGGCTGGGGCCGCATCATCAACATCTCGTCGGTCAACGGCGAGAAAGGCCAG
>JAYSLR010000440.1:0-1537 GCA_043725365.1 Rhizobacter sp.
GGCATGGCCGTGCAGGAACTGGCCCCGGCCGTCGCGCATCCGCACGCCGATGCGCAGCAGCGGACCCGGAAGGACGCCATGCGCGGCGGCGTCTGTTACTTGGCTGACACTGCAGTAAGAGGCGTATCCTGTGCCTATGCGCTTGCGCCTTGCCGCAGCCGTCCTCCTCGCTCTCGCGCTGCCCGCGCAGGCGCAGGTCTACAAGTGGGTGGATGCGCAAGGCCGCGTCAATTACGGCAACGCCCCGCCCCCTTCGGCCGCCGGCAGCGCGCAAACAGTCGAGGAAAAGCTCTCGGTGATGGGCATTGACCCCGCGGTGCGCGCCTACGCCGAGCGGCACTTCGCGGCCCGGGCCGCCGCCGACGAACGCGACTGGCAGCTCCGGCAGCAAGCGATGAGCCTGCAGTACGCGTCAGCCCCGGCCTACGACAGCTCGTACTACCCGGATTACTACGGCCCCGGCTACTACTACGGCGGCGCGTACTACCCGCGCCCCGGCCGGCCGATCGCGCGCGCCGTGTTCAGAAACTACTACGCCAATTCGCCCCGGCCCACGCCGCACATGCGCGTGTCCTCCGCGTCGCGCAGCCTTTCGCGCCGCTAGCTCAAGCTTCCAGGGTGTTGCCGATATCCGACACCGTGGCGCGGTGCATGTCGCGCTTCCAGCGGCGCTCGTCGTAATCCGTGCCGCGGTGCATGGTGCAGCGGTTGTCCCACATCACCAGGTCGTGCACGCGCCAGCGGTGCGCATAGACGAACTGGCGCTGCGTGGCGAATTCCATCAGCTCATTCAGCAGTTCGTCTGATTCTTCTTTCGTATAACCCAGAATATTCACTGCGTGCGACGCGAGGTACAGCGCCTTCCTTCCCGTCTGCGGAATCGTGCGCACCATCACCTGTTCCGCGCCCGGCAGCGAGGCGCGCTCGCGCTCGGTGAAGTTGGTCGCGCCGACCTTGGCGCGCGAGTGGAAGATGGAGTGGAACACCTTCAGCCCCTCCAGCTTCTTCTGCTTCGCCGCGGGCAGCGCGTCCCAGGCGGCGCGCATGTCGGCGAACTCGGTATACCCGCCGATCGGCGCGATCTGGTGGGCGTAGAGCAGCGACGTCAGCGCGGGTACGTGCTTGAAGATGGAGTCCGTATGCCACAGCCGGTTGGCGAGGCCCGAGGCACGCTTGCGGCTCTCGGCGGGCAGGATCTCATTGTCCGTGTCGAGGTTCGAGACGTCCGCGACGCGCTTGTCGATGCGGTCCTTCTTCACCTCGTCGGCGTAGGTGTTGACGGTCATCTCGATCGGCCCGAAGCGCTCCGAGAACGCCACGTGCTGGTCCAAGGTCAGCGCCTGCTGCGGGAACACCAGCACCGCGTATTGCCAGAACGCCGCCTTGATCGCCGCCTCGTCTTCCTTCGACAGCGGCTGCGCGAGGTCCACGTCGCCGACTTCGGCGGCGAAGCTCTCGGTAACCGGATAGATCTTGATCGCCATGGCTAACTCTACTCCGCTGTGATGCCGACGGCCTTCACCACCGGCGCCCACTT
>JAYSLR010000441.1:0-1539 GCA_043725365.1 Rhizobacter sp.
CGTGCCGAACCGCGGGCTGATCCTGGACCGCAACGGCGTCGTGCTGGCGAACAACTATTCGGCCTACACGCTGGAGATCACGCCGGGCAAGGTCGACGACCTGGAGGCGACGATCGACCGGCTCGCCTCGGTCGTCACGATCGAGCCGCGCGACCGCAAGCGCTTCAAGCGCCTGATGGAGGAAAACAAGAGCTTCGAGTCGCTGCCGATCCGCACCAAGCTCAGCGACGAGGAAGTGGCGCGCTTCACCGCGCAGCGCTTCCTGTTCAGCGGCGTCGACATCAAGGCGCGCTTGTTCCGCAACTACCCGCTGGGCCAGGTCGGCAGCCACCTGATCGGCTACATCGGCCGCATCAACGAGGCCGAGAAGGACAAGATCGACGACTCCGACGACGCCGCCAACTACCGTGGCACGCAGTACATCGGCAAGCTCGGCGTTGAGCAGAGCTACGAGAACGAATTGCACGGCACGGTCGGCTTCGAGGAGATGGAGACCAGCGCCAGCGGCCACCCGGTGCGGCGCCTGGACAGCAAGCCGGCGTCGCCCGGCAACGCCTTGGTGATGTCGATCGACATCCGGCTGCAGGCGCTGGTCGAGCAGCTGTTCGGCGACCGGCGCGGTGCGCTCGTCGCGATCGACCCGCGCAACGGCGAGATCCTCGCGTTCGTCAGCAAGCCCAACTTCGACCCGAACCTGTTCGTCGACGGCATCGACGCAGACAACTGGAAGGCGCTGAACGACTCGCCCGACAAGCCGCTGCTGAACCGCGCGCTGCGCGGCACCTATTCGCCCGGCTCGACCTACAAGCCGTTCATGGCGCTGGCTGCGCTGACGCTGGGCAAGCGCACACCGCAGCAGACGATCTACGACCCTGGTTTCTACAACTTCGGCGGCCACACCTTCCGCGACGACAAGGAAGGCGGGCACGGCACGGTCGACATGTACAAGTCGATCGTGCAGTCCTGTGACACCTACTACTACATGCTCGCGAACGACCTCGGCGTCGACGCGATCCACGACTTCATGGCGCCGCTGGGCCTGGGCCAGCTCACCGGCATCGACATGCAGGGCGAGTTGCGCGGCGTGCTGCCCTCGACCGAATGGAAGCGCAACGCCTACCGCAAGAAGGAGCTGCAGAAGTGGTATGCGGGCGAGACCATCTCGCTGGGCATCGGCCAGGGCCAGAACACCTTCACGATGCTGCAGATGGCGCAGGCCACCGCGACGCTCGCCTCCGGCGGCAAGCGCTTCAAGCCGCACCTCGTGAAGCTGGTCGAGAACTTCGAGACGCACGAGCAGCGGCGCACGATCGGCGAGGCCTTGCCGCCGATGAACTGGAAGCCCGAGTACGTCGACTTCGTCCGCCACGCGATGTACGGCGTGACGCAGGAAGGCACGGCCCGCGCCGCGTTCCTGAACGCGCCGTACCAGGCCGGCGGCAAGACCGGCACCGCGCAGGTGATCGGCATCAAGCAGGGCGAGAAGTACAACGCCCGCAACCTCGACGAGCGCCACCGCGACAACGCGCTGTTCACCGC
>JAYSLR010000442.1:0-6361 GCA_043725365.1 Rhizobacter sp.
CCATCACGTCGGGCGAGACCAGGTTGTCGTAGACGACGACGTCGGCCTCGGCCAGCAGGCGCGCCGCGCGCAAGGTCAGCAGGTCCGGATCGCCGGGCCCGGCGCCGACCAGGTAGACGCGACCCTGGCTGACACCCGTGTGGCGGTCGCGGCGAGCGATCAGCGCGGGCAGATCCACGAGTGCATTCATGCGGGGTTCCTCCACGGTCATGGGTTGGCGCGCGAGCCGCAGCTGCCGCAGCCGCCGCTGCCGCAGCCCCCGCGGGCCGCCGGGGCGGGTTCATCCGCGTACGCGGTGGGCGGGATGAAGATGAACGAGAAGGCGCCCGGCTCGAGCTCGACCCAGTCGAGCACCGTCGCTTCGAGCAGCGGCTGGCACGGCGGCGCCACGACCACCGTGAAGCCGTCGAACTCGACGGAATCGTCGCCGTCATGGGTCGCATCGAAGCCCATGCCGTACTCGATCGATCCGTCGGCGATCTGGCGCGCGGCCACGCGCAGCGCCAGGCCGGCGGCATCGCTTTGAGCGGCGGCGGCGCGAATCTGCTGCGCGGCCGCGGGGGTGAGTTGGAACATGTTCGCCTCTCCGTTCGGGATCTTGGTCAGTGCTCGCCCTTGGTCCGCAGCAGGCCCGCCAGCCGGTTGCCCTGCTTCTGCGGCCCGCCGACGGGAAAGATGTCGTGCAGGTAATGGTTGTTGCCGCGCTCCGGCCCCCAGGCCTGCGCGAAGTGCCTGATCATCACGCGCACCTGCGCCTGCACGCCGTGCTCCTGGAAGTAGCCGCGCAGGAAGCGGATCACCTGCCAGTGCTCGTCGGTGAGTTGCAGGCCCTCGCTGCGCGCCTGGGCCTGCGCGAACGCTTCGGACCAGTCGCCGAGGTTCCGAAGATAGCCTTCGGAGTCGGTCTCGATGTCCTGGCCCGCCACGCGCAAGGTTCGTGTCGTCAGTTGTGCTGTCGCCATGTCACGCCGCCATCCTGTCGGTCTGCAGGCGCGCCGGTTGCGCGTGCCGGCGGGCGCCGACCTCGCGAACGAACGCGACGAAGCGCGCCGCCCACGCGTTGCCGCCGACGCTGCGCTGGTGCGCGTACGAGGCCAGCACGTTGCGGTGGACGATGCCGTCGTGGCGTCCGTCGATGCCGTGCCCGCGCTTCATGCGGTAGGCGAACGCGACATCGGGCGCCAGATTCTCGAGGCTCGAATAGTGGAACTCGTGCGCCCGCAACTCGCCGGCCACCGGCCCGCCGGGCCACGGATGGGCGGCCGATTCCTCCAGGTGCACGTAACCGCGACCGATCGGGCGCTCGTGCATCACCGCATCGCCGGGGATCGCGCCCACCATGCGCGCCGAGCGCCCGTTCCAGGCGATGCTGCGCGCCAGGTACATCAGGCCGCCGCACTCGGCATAGACCGGCAGGCCCGCGTCGATGGCGGCGCGCAGTTCGCCGCGCAGTGCCACGTTGGCCTCGAGTTCGTCCAGGAACATCTCGGGAAAGCCGCCGCCGATGAAGACGCCGTCGACCGCCGGCAGCCGCGCGTCGTGCAGCGTGTCGAAGGGCACGAGCTGTGCGCCGGCGGCCTCGAGTGCCGCCAGGTCGTCCGGGTAGTAGAACGCGAAGGCGCGGTCGCGCGCGATGCCGATGCGCAGCGGTGGCTGAACGGCGGCGCGCGTCGCGTCGCGGCGCGTCATCCGCACCGGGGTGGAGCGCCGCGGGCCGGCCGACCGCGCGACCGCTCGCAGCCGATCGAGATCGACCTGGGCGCCGATGATCGCGCCGAACTGGCGCACCCGGGCCGCGGCATCCTCGACCTCGGCCGCGGGCGTCAGGCCGAGGTGACGTTCCGGCATCGCGAGCCGCGCGTCGCAGGCCACCGCCCCCAGCACCGGCACGTCGGTGTAGTGCTCGATCACCGCGCGCAGCTTGCCCTCGTGGCGCGCGCCCCCGACCTGGTTCAGGATCACGCCGGCGATGCGCAACCCGCGGTCGAAGGCCTGGTAGCCCAGGATCAGCGGCGCAATGCCGCGCGTCATGCCGCGCGCGTCGATCACCAGCACGACCGGCAGGTCGAGCAGCCGCGCCAGCGCCGCGTTGCTGTTGCTGCCGTCGAGCGCGAGCCCGTCGTACAGGCCCTTGTTGCCTTCGACGAGCGCGATGTCGGCGCCGGCCGAATGGCCCGCCACGCTGGCGGCGATCTCGGCATCCGTCATCAGGTACGGGTCGAGGTTGAAGCAAGGCCGGCCGCTCGCGCGCGCGAGCCACATCGGGTCGATGTAGTCGGGCCCCTTCTTGAAGGTCTGCACCGCCAGCCCTTGCGCCGCCAGCGCCGCCGCCAGCCCGAGCGTCAGCGTCGTCTTGCCCGACGACTTGTGTGCGGCCGAGATCAGCAGGGCGGGGAGGCTGGCGACGGACATGGCGTCAATCCTTCGCGGCGGCGACGCCGAGCGCGGCGAAGTCGTCCTGCGGCAGGAAGTCGAGCACGCGCACGCCGATGGTCGTGAGCACGAAGGCCACGCCGACGCCGCCCAGGCCGAGCAGCCACTCGGGCAGGCTCGCGCGGTAGTGCTCGATCGCGCCGTCGGCGAACGAACTCGTCACCGCATAGCCCGGGAAGATGTCGAGCGGGAACGACTGCCCGCCGATGATGAACACGTACAGCAGCGCGAAGGCGCCGACCACGACGAGTGCGGCCGCCGCGAGCGTGCCGCGCAGGCCGCCCAGCCGCGGGTGGAACAGCAGCACGAGCGGCGCCAGCGCGCCGAGCAGCACGTAGCCGCCCCAGAACAGCAGCGGGAACTCGAGGCTGGAGTCGCCCCGGCCCAGCAGCAGGAAAGTCTCGAACGCGCCCTGGCGCGCGAAGTACAGGTTCGTCAGGTGGTACACGCCGACCAGGTAGAGCGACCCGGCGACGAACACGCCGAGCAGCCGCGCCATGCGCTGCTGCACGGCCGCGGGCAGCTGCTGCTCGTTCCAGGCGTACATGGCCGACTGCACGAGCAGGAACACCGCCAGGCCCCACGCGAACGACAGCACGATGAACAGCGGCGCCAGCAGCGCGGACTGGTACGCCTGGCGCGCCACGAGGAAGCCGAAGATCGAACCGGTGCCGGTGGTCAGCGCGAAGCGCCACACGAGCGCAGCCAGGCCGGCGGTCTTCGACCAGCGGTTCAGGCGGCGCTCGAACATCGTCCACAGGTAGATCGCGACGATCGCCACCATGCCCGAGTAGAGGAACACGTTCCAGGCGAAGACCGAGGTGAAGTTGTAGTGCGTCGCCGCGACGATCACCCGTTCCGGCCGGCCGAGGTCGAGCATCAGCACCATCAGCCCGCCGGCGAGCATCGCCACGCACAGCAGGCCCGACAGCGGGGCGCGCGGCTTGTAGAGCTTCTCGCCGAACACCGAGCCGATCGATGCCACGTTCAGCACGCCCGAGGCGGCGACGATCAGGAAGATCGCGAACACATGCGGCAATCCCCAGACCACCTGGTTGGTCATGCCGGTCACGACATGGCCGTGCTCTTCCATGTAATGCGCGGCGGCGAGCCCGAGCAGTGCCAGGCCGCCGCCGAACACGACCAGCACGTAGAAGATGCGCTCCTCGAGGGTATAGAAGCCGTGCAGGGTCGGTTTCATCGCGCGGTTTCGTCCGTCAATGGTCCGTCAAAGGCCTTGATAGCGCACGCCGGGGTCGAGCCGCAGGTCGGCCCGCAGCTGCGTGCTCTGCAGTTCGCGCACCTTGCGCGCGATCTCGCTGTGCGGATCGTTGAGGTCGCCGAACAGCATCGCGTGGTGGCCGGCCTTCGCGCAGGCCTCGACGCAGGCCGGACCCAGGCCCTTGTCGATGCGGTGCACGCACAGCGTGCAACCCTCGACGCAGCCCTTGCCGCGCGGCACGTCGGCCTTCTGGTCCGTCAACGGCTCGTGCACGAACGAGCGCGCCTTGTACGGACACGCCATCACGCAGTAGCGGCAGCCGATGCACGAATGGCGGTCGACCAGCACGATGCCGTCGGCGCGCTTGAACGACGCGCCGGTCGGGCAGACGTCGACGCAGGGCGGCTCGGCGCAATGCTGGCACATGACCGGCAGCGACTGGGTGCGGCCGGTCTTGATCTCCTTGATCTCGATCTTGCGAATCCACTGCGAGTCGGTCGGGCCGGTCTTGCCGGACAGGCCGTTCTCGGTGTTGCAGGCGCCGACGCAGTCGGTGCAGCCCGACGTGCATTTCGTCGTGTCGATCAGCAGGCCCCAGCGCACCTTCGGGTTCGCGCCGCCGGCGGTCGCGGCGCCCGGCACGGCCGCCTGGGCGATCTCCATCAGGTGCACGCCCGGCGCCAGCAGCACGCCGCCGACGCCCGCGGCCAGGCCGAGGAAGGCGCGCCGGCCGCTCATCGCCTGCTCGGCCCCGGTGTCACTGGCGACGGGCTTCATGGCCGAGCCGCCTCCAGGCCCTTTGCCGAGACCGCGCGCCACTGCAGCGCCAGCCGCGTGGCGGCGTTGTCGGCCATCGGGTGGTGCAGCGGCACGAACGCGGACGCCTGCGGCTTGCTCGCGTGGCATTCGAAGCAGTCGACCTTGACCGCCGCGTAGCTGTGGCAGCTGACACAGAAGTCGGTCTTGGCCACCGCGACGCTGCCGGTCTCGGCGCTGGCGTGGCAGCCGATGCAGGCCTGCAGGCTCGTGCGCGGGTCGCGCACGCCCTGGTGCACGGTCTTGTCGCGCTGGTGCTTCAGCATGTCCGGGTGGTCGCGGCGCATGGTGGCCGGATCGGCGATGCAGGGGCCGCTGCGCGCGGCCTGGATCGGCGGCTGCAGCGTGTCGGCGACGGGCTTGCCGCCGGCACCGCCCGCGCTGGCGGCCGACAGCACGGCCGCCAGCGCGAACGCGCTGGTGATGGCGGCGACCCGAAGCGCGCGCATCGCGGCTACTCGCCCAGCCCCATCTGGATGTAGCCGGTCGGGCACACGTCCTTGCAGATGTGGCAGCCGATGCACTTGCTGTAGTCGGTGTCGACGTAGCGCCCGGTCGTGGACTTCGACTTCGGCACCTTGAACACCGCGGTCTGCGGGCAGTACACGATGCAGTTGTCGCATTCGAAGCACTGCCCGCAACTCATGCAGCGCTTCGCCTCGGCCACGGCCTCGGTTTCCGACAGCGGCAGCACGCGCTCCTCGAAGTTGCCGAGCGCCTCGGCCGCACTGAGCGTGACGACCTTGCGGCGATGCCGCGGCGTGTGCTGGAAGTGACCGAGGTAGAGGTCCTCGTGCGGGATCACGTAGCGGTCGGAGCGGTTGTCGAAATTGTGGATCGCGGCATTGGTTTCGTCGGTGCCGCGGATCGGCTCGTGCACCTCGCTGAAGGTCAGGCCGCGCTCGATCATCTTGCGCTGCAGGTCGAAGGCGTGCACGTCGATCTTCGGCCGCTTGTCGAGCGCTTCGCTGCGCATGAAGCGGTCGATGCCGTCGGCGGCGATCGCGCCGTGGCCGATCGCGGTGGTCAGCAGGTGCGGGCGCACGACGTCGCCACCGACGAAGAAGCCGGGCTGCCCCTTCACCTGGTAGTTGCGGTCGGTGTCGATCGCCCCCTTGCCGTTGTTGAACTCGGCGAGGCCCGCAAAGTCGACGGCCTGGCCGATCGCCGAGACGATCAGGTCGGCAGGCAGGTCTTCCTCGGTGCCCTCGATGTTCTTGATCTCGAGCCGGCCATTCGTCACCTTGGCCTCGCAGCGGATCACGCGCAGCGCGGTGGCGCGACCGTCGGCACCGCGCAGCACGCACACCGGGGCGTAACCGCCGCGGATCGCGATGCCCTCGCCGATCGCGTGCTCGACCTCGTGGCGGCTCGCCTGCATCTTGTCGACCGCGAAGATCGAGGTCAGCGTGACCTCGGCGCCCTGCTTGGCCGAGACCTCGGCGACATCGTGGGCGATGACGCCGGCGATCGCGTGCTCGGGCCGGTCGCGCTCGTTGATCTTCTCGATGTGCCCGAGCCGCCGCGCCACCGTCGCCACGTCGATCGAGGTGTCGCCGCCGCCGACGACGACGACGCGCTTGCCCACGTGCTGCATGCGGCCGTCGTTGAAGGCCTTCAGGAACGCGGTGGCGGTGACGCAGTTGGGGGCCTCCGCGCCTTCGACCGGCAGCGGGCGGCCCGATTGGGCGCCGAGGCCGAGGAAGACCGCGTCGTGTTCGGCGCGGATCTGGTCCATCGTGACGTCGGTGCCGATGCGGCAATTCATGCGCGCCGTCACGCCGAGATCGAGGATGCGCTGGATCTCGGCATCGAGCACCGTGCGCGGTGTGCGGAATCCCGGGATGCCGTAGCGCATCATGCCGCCGAGCTCGGCGCGCTCGTCGAAGA
>JAYSLR010000443.1:0-4416 GCA_043725365.1 Rhizobacter sp.
GCCAGCCCCAGGCGGCGGCGATCGCCAAAGCGATCAGCGTGCCGGTGACGATCAGCGCAGTGCGCCGGTTTCGGGGGGTCGTGTTCATGGCGTCGGCGACGGGTTGGATGCTGCTGAAGAGGTTCGGGTCTCGCCGGCGTTCCAGCCGCCACCGGTCGCGGTGATCAGGCCGACGCTGGCGCCGAGCTGGCGGCCGCGCAGCTGCACGGCGCTGCGCTGGCTGGCGAGCGACAGGGTCTGCGCGGTGACGACGCTCAGGTAGGTCGCCGTGCCGGCGCGGTACTGGCTCAGCGCGAGCCGCTCGGCGGTCTGCGCGGCGCGCACGGCCTGGGCCTGGAACCCGGCTTCGCGGTCGAGCACGCGCAGCGTCGCGAGGTTGTCCTCGACCTGCTGGAAGCCCGTCAGCACCGTCTGCTTGTACTGCGCGACCGCGGCGTCGTAGGCGGCGACCGCCTGGGCATCGCGCGCGCGCCGCGCGCCGCCGTCGAAGATCGTCTGCGCGAGCGTGGCGCCCAGCGACCAGACGCGGCTCGGCGTGTCGAACAGGCTGCCGAGGCGGGCCGCGCTGAAGCCGCCACCGGCGCCGAGCACGAGGTTCGGGTAATACGCCGCGCGCGCCACGCCGATGCTCGCGTTGGCGAGCGCCGCGCGCCGCTCGGCGGCGGCGATGTCGGGGCGGCGCTCGAGCAGCTGCGAGGGCAGGCCGGGCGGCGTCGCCGGCAGCTGCAGCGCGAACGGCTCGGCGACCGTCGCCGGCGGCAGGCTGAACTGCGCCGGCGTGCGCCCGGTCAGCAGCGCGATCGCGTGCTCGAGCAGCGCGCGCTGGGCCTCGAGGTCGACTGCCTGCGCCCGGGCGCTGGCCAGCTGGCTCTCGGCCAGCGCCACGTCCGACAGCAGCGCGACGCCCGCGGCGCGCTGCGCCTGCGTCAGCTTCAGCGCGCGCGCATAGGCCTCGGTGGTCGCGGCGTAGAGCGCGATCTGCTGGTCGGTGATGCGCAGCTGCAGGTAGTCCTGCGCGAGCGCGGCCTGGATGCTCAGGTGCGCGCCGGCCAGGTCGTCGGCGCTGGCCTGCGCGCCGGCCACGCCCGCCTCGATGCTGCGGCGCACGCCGCCCCACAGGTCGGGCACCCAGCTCGCCGTCAGGCCCGCGCCGTAGACGTTGCCCTCCTTGGTGCCATTGCTGTTCGTCAGTGCGCGCTGCGTGCCGGCATTGGCGCCGACGCTCGGGTACAGCGCGGCACGCGCCACGTCGGCCAGCGCCTGGGCCTGGCGGTACTGGGCCTCGGCGAGGCGCAGGTTCTGGTTCGCGCGCTCGGCGTCCTGCATCAGCGCGTTCAGCGTCGGGTCGCGGTAGGCCTCCCACCAGGGCTGGCGGCTGTCGGCCGGCTGCGGCTCGGCCGTCTTCCAGGGCCCGGCCTCCTTGTAGGCCGCCGGCAGGTCGAGCGTCGGGCGCACGTAGTCGGGGCCGGCGGCGCAGGCTGCAAGCAGCGCGGCCGCGAGCGGCACCAGCCGGCGCGCGGCGCGGGATCGGGAACGAGGGGCAGGCATGGCGCAACGAGGAAGGCGGGCCCGGAAACGAACCGGGGACGCCGTCACTCTAGGCCGCCGGTCGGCCCGTCACGCTGTCCCGAACCTGACCGTTCTGTCAGTTTGCGCGGGTTGAAGACTGGGGGTTAACGCCGAGCGAACACGGGCTTCACGAATCGCGAATTGCCGCGCGGCGCCGGCGGGCGCAAGCTGGTGCCCTGACTCGGCCACGCCCATTCGCCCCACCCCATGAACACCCCCGACCCCGACACGAACCCGCTCGACGCGCTGCGCGCCTGGATCGGCCGCAGCGAGCGCCGCAGCGACACCGTCACCGCGGCGCCGCTGGCCGGCCTCGCTGCCACGCTGGACCGCATCGACGATCCCGAGCCGCTGCCCGGCACCGCGCTGCCGCCGCTCGCGCACTGGCTGTACTTCCTGCCGCAGGCGCCGCAGCGCGAGATCGGCGCCGACGGCCACCCGAAGCGCGGCGGCTTTCTGCCGCCGGTGCCGTTGCCGCGCCGCATGTGGGCGGGCGGTCGGCTGCAATTCGAGCGCGGGCTGCGCGTCGGCGACGAGATCGAGCGCCGCTCGACGATCACCCGGGTCGACGCCAAGCACGGTCGCAGCGGGGCGCTGGTGTTCGTCACGGTGCGCCACGAGATCGCCGATGCGCGCGGCGTCGCGATCACCGAGGAGCACGACATCGTCTACCGCGACCACCCGCAGCCGGGCGCGCCGGCGCCGGCTGCGGCGCCGGCGCCAACCGACGAAGCCTTCGGCCGCACGATCGTGCCCGACCCGGTGCTGCTGTTCCGCTACTCGGCGCTGACCTTCAACGGCCACCGCATCCACTACGACCGTTCCTACGTGACCGAGGTCGAGGGCTACCCGGGCCTGATCGTGCACGGCCCGCTGATCGCGTGCCTGCTGCTCGACCTGGTGCGGCGCGAGCTGCCCGGCGCGCACGTGCGCGCGTTCTCGTTCAAGGCGGCGAGCCCGCTGTTCGACATCCACCCGTTCAGCGTCTGCGGCAAGCGCGAGGCCGATGGCCACGTGGCGCTGTGGGCCCGCGATCACGCCGGCCACCTCGCCATGCAGGCGCGCGCCGAACTGGCCTGACCCCTCTGCGATCGAAAGCCGACCATGCCCCCGACCGCCCCCGACCGGCACCCCGACATCCGCGACGCGGTGCGCCAGCTGTGTGCCGAGTTCCCCGACGCTTACCACCGCAAGATCGACCACGAGCGCGCCTACCCCGAGGCCTTCGTCGATGCGCTGACGAAGGCCGGCTGGCTCGCCGCGATGATCCCGGCCGAGTACGGCGGCTCGGGTCTCGGCCTGGCCGAGGCCAGCGTCGTGATGGAGGAGATCAATCGCAGCGGCGGCAACGCCGGCGCCTGCCACGGCCAGATGTACAACATGGGCACCTTGCTGCGCCACGGCAGCGACGCGCAGAAGAAGCTCTACCTGCCGAAGATCGCGAGCGGCGAGTGGCGGCTGCAATCGATGGGCGTGACCGAGCCGAGCACCGGCACCGACACGACGAAGATCAAGACCACCGCGACGAGGAAGGGCGACCGCTACGTGATCAACGGCCAGAAGGTTTGGATCTCGCGCATCCAGCACTCGGAGTGGATGATCCTGCTGGCCCGCACCACGCCGCTGGCCGAGGTCAGGAAGAAGAGCGAAGGCATGTCGATCTTCATGGTCGATCTGCGCCAGGCCGAGAAGAGTGGCATGACGGTGCGGCCGATCGAGAACATGGTCAACCACGAGACCAACGAGCTGTTCTTCGAGAACCTCGAGATCCCGGCCGAGAACCTGATCGGCGCCGAGGGCCAGGGTTTCAGGTACATCCTCGACGGGCTGAACGCCGAGCGCACGCTGATCGCGGCCGAGTGCATCGGCGACGGTCACTGGTTCATCGACCGCGTCACCAAGTACGTCGGCGAGCGCGTCGTGTTCGGCCGGCCGATCGGCCAGAACCAGGGCGTGCAGTTCCCGATCGCCGAGAGCTACATCGAGGTCGAGGCGGCGAACCTGATGCGCTGGCAGGCCTGCGACCGATTCGACGCGAACCAGCCCTGCGGCGCGCAGGCCAACATGGCGAAGTACCTCGCGGCCAAGGCGAGCTGGGAGGCGGCGAATGCCTGCATCCAGTTCCACGGCGGCTTCGGCTTCGCGCACGAATACGACGTCGAGCGCAAGTTCCGCGAGACGCGGCTGTACCAGGTCGCGCCGATCTCGACGAACCTGATTCTTTCGTACGTGGCCGAGCACATCCTCGGCTTGCCGCGCTCTTTCTGAGGACTCTTCCGATGCGCCCCCTCGAAGGCATCACGGTCGTCACGCTCGAGCACGCGATCGCCGCGCCGTTCTGCACCCGCCAGCTCGCCGACCTGGGTGCGCGCGTGATCAAGATCGAACGCCCCGGCGTCGGCGATTTCGCGCGTTCCTACGACACGCGCGTGCACGGCCAGGCCTCGCACTTCGTCTGGACGAACCGCTCGAAGGAAAGCCTGACGCTGGACCTGAAGCATGACGCCGCGCCCGAGGTGCTCGGCAAACTGCTTGCCATGGCCGACGTGCTGGTGCAGAACCTCGCGCCCGGTGCGGCCGCGCGGCTCGGGCTGTCGTACGAGGCCTTGCGCGCGCTGCACCCGGCGCTGATCGTCTGCGACATCTCCGGCTACGGCGACGACCCGCGGCGCCCCGGCCCGTACCGCGACAAGAAGGCCTACGACCTGCTGATCCAGAGCGAGGCCGGCTTCCTGTCGATCACCGGCTCGCCCGACGAACCGGCCAAGGCCGGCTGCTCGATCGCCGACATCGCGGCCGGCATGTACGCGTACTCCAACATCCTCGCGGCACTGATCCGGCGCGGCA
>JAYSLR010000444.1:0-2054 GCA_043725365.1 Rhizobacter sp.
AGCAGGTAGCCGTTCGCGCCGTGCACCTCGACGCCGTCGAAGCCCGCGTCGATCGCGTTGCGCGCCGCCTGCCGGTACTCGGCGACGATGCGCGGCAACTCGTCCAGGCGCAGCGCGCGCGGCTCGGAGACGTCCTCGAAGCCCTTCGCGGTGAAGGTCTTGCCGTTCGCGCGGCGCGCCGTGCTCGACACCGGCGGCTGGCCGTTCGGCTGCAGCGACACATGCGAGATGCGGCCGACATGCCACAGCTGCACGACGATCCGGCCGCCCTTGGCGTGCACCGCATCGGTGACGCGGCGCCAGCCGGCGACCTGTTCGGCACTGTAGATGCCCGGCGTGTCGAGGTAGCCCTGGCCTTCGGCCGAAATCTGCGTCGCCTCGGTCACGATCAGGCCGGCGCTGGCGCGCTGCTCGTAGTAGGTGGCCATCAGCGGTGTCGGCACCTGGCCGGGGCCGGCACGGTCGCGGGTCAGCGGTGCCATCACGATGCGGTTGGCGGCAAAGAGGTCGCCGAAGCGGAGGGCGTCGAACAAGGTGGTCATGGAGCGGCCTGTGGGTGAGACGGAATGGCAGGCATCGTATGCTGCGGCGCAACAACACTGTTGAGTGCAGCCCTTGCCGAAATCGGCTAGGGCACGGCGCGGGCGATACAGTGCGGCCTGAATTGCGACGACACTCTGGCCATGCTCGCCTACCGACACGCCTTCCACGCGGGCAACCACGCCGACGTGCTCAAGCACACCGTGCTGACGCTCGTGCTGCGCCACATGAACCAGAAGGACAAGCCGTACCGGCTCGTCGACACGCATGCCGGCGCCGGCGGCTACTCGCTCGAAGGCCGCTTCGCGCAGAAGAAGGGCGAGTTCGAGCAGGGCATCGCACGCCTGTGGGACCGCGACGACCTGCCCGTGGCCCTGGCCGACTACGTGCAGCTCGTGCGCCAGTTCAACCCCGACGGTCGGCTGGAGCAGTACCCCGGCTCGCCGGCCTTCGCGCAGATGCTGCTGCGCGCGCAGGACCAGCTGCGCCTGTTCGAGCTGCACCCGACCGACCACCGCATCCTTGCGTCTTACATCGGCGAGGCCCGCGGCGCCGAGGTCTACGACAAGGACGGCTTCGACGGGCTGAAGGGCCAGGTGCCGCCGCTGCTGTCGGGCTCGCGCCGCGGCGTGGTGCTGATGGACCCGAGCTACGAAGGCCACAAGGACTACGGCCGCGTGATCACGTCGCTGCGCGAGGCGATCGGGCGCTTCGCCGAGGGCGTGTACCTGGTCTGGTACCCGCAGGTCAGCAAGCTCGAGGCGGCGCAGCTGCCGAAGCGCCTCGAGGCGCTCGCGCCGAAGGGCTGGCTGCACGCGCGGTTGACGGTGCAGCAGCCCGACCAGCAGGGCTTCGGCCTGGCCGGCAGCGGCATGTTCGTGATCAATCCGCCGTTCACCCTGCACGACGAGCTGCTGAAGGTCTTGCCCTACCTGACCGATGTGCTCGGCCAGTACGACGGCGCCAACTACCTGCTGGAGCAGCGCGCCGCCTGAACGCACGGCCGGCCACCGAGGCGCCTGTCTGCGGCCGCGACGACACTACCATCACGGGCATGGACGCTGCCTCTGCCGTTTCAAGCGGCCCGCTCACGGGCCTGAAGGTCGTCGAGCTCGGCCAGCTGATCGCCGGGCCGTTCGCGGCGAAGACGCTGGCTGACTTCGGCGCCGAGGTGATCAAGATCGAACCCCCCGGCGGCGGCGACCCGCTGCGCCAGTGGCGCCTGCTGCACGAGGGCACCAGCGTCTGGTGGCAGGTGCAGTCGCGCAACAAGCAAAGCGTCGCGCTCGACCTGAAGGACGAAGCCGCGCGCGCGATCGTGCGCCGGTTGATCGACGAGGCCGACGTGCTGGTCGAGAACTTCAAGCCCGGCGTGATGGAGGGCTGGGGCCTGGACTACGAGCGCCTGAGCGCCACCAACCCCGGCCTGATCATGCTGCGCATCAGCGGCTACGGCCAGACCGGGCCGTACAAGGACCGGCCGGGTTTCGGCGTCGTCGCCGAGGCGATGGGCG
>JAYSLR010000445.1:0-4528 GCA_043725365.1 Rhizobacter sp.
AAGCCGTTCATCTGGACCAAAAGCGCTCGCGACATCCTGCAGAAGGTCATTCGCGCCAACAGCCGCTTAAGTTCCAAACAAAACGAAACACTGCACTAGCCAGCGCGATGGCGGCGCCGGCGCGCGCTGCGACGGAAGGCGCGCGCGCCGGCGCGAAATGCCGTCAGTCGGCGCCAATGGCGAGCGTGTCCAGGCGCTGCTGCAGGAAGCGCCGCACCGCCGGGTCCGCCTCGAGGCCGATCGCGCGGCGGTAGGCCGCGTCCGCCGCGGCGACCTCGCCGTGCCGCGCCAGCAGCCCGGCGCGCGCTGCCCAGTAGGGCTGGTAGTCGTCGAGACGCGCATCGGGCGCGATCGCGTCGAGCGCGGCCAGCCCGTCGGCCGCGCCGCGTGCCTCGGCGATCGCGACGGCGCGATTGACCGCGACCACCGGCGAGCCGGTCAGCGCCAACAGCGTGTCGTAGAGCTGCGCGATCGCGGCCCAGTCGGCGTGCCCGGTGCGCCGCCGGATCACGTGCGCCGACTGCACCGCCGCCTCCAGTTGGTAGCGGCCGATCGGGCCGAATCGACTCGCGCGCCGCAGCAGCGCCTCGGCCTGGTCGATCAACGCCGTGTCCCACTGCGCCGGGTCCTGCTCGGCCAGCGGCACGTAGGCGCCGGTCGCATCGCGGCGTGCGCCGCGGCGCGCCTGCGCGTGCAGCATCAGCGCGAGCAGGCCCAGGGCTTCGGGCTCGTCGGGCAGCAGTGTCGCGACCAGTTGGCCGAGCCAGATGCCCTCCTCGGCGAGGTTGCGGCGCCGCGCCTCGGTGCCGGCGGGGTCGGACCAGCCCTCCGCGAACGCTGCATAGATCGCCTCGAGCACGCTGTCCAGGCGCTCGGCCAGATCGTCGTGCGCGGGCAGTCGAAACGGAATGCCGGCGCGCTTGATCTTGGCCTTCGCGCGCACCAGGCGCTGGCTCATCGCGCTCGGCGCGACCAGGAATGCCGAGGCGATCGTCGCGGCGTCGAAGCCGAGCACGGTCTGCAGCATCAGCGGCGCGCGCACGCTGGCCTCGATCGCCGGGTGGGCACAGGCGAACATCAGCAGCAGGCGGTCGTCGGGAATCGCGCGGCGCGGATCGTCGGTGTCGCTGGTCGCGAGCTCGCTGAACAGCAGCAGGTCGGGCGCCGCGGCATCGGCGGTGCGGCGCCGGCGTGCGGCGTCGATCGCCTGGCGCCGCGCGGCCGTGAGCAGCCAGGCTTCGGGATTCGCGGGCACGCCGTGCGCGGGCCAGTCGCGCAGTGCGGATTCGAAGGCCGCGGCCAGCGCGTCCTCGGCCGCGGCCAAGTCGCGCGTGCGCGCCGCGACGAACGCGACCAGCTTGCCGTAGCTGCGGCGTGCCGCGGCTTCGGCGGCGGCGGCGGCCGACCCCTGCACGCTCACATCGCCCAGATCGGCCGCACCTCGATCGTGCCGTGGCTCGAGCTCGGGCAGCGCGCCGCCCAGGACAGCGCGGCGTCGAGATCGGGTACGTCGATCAGATAGAAGCCACCGAGCTGCTCGCGGGTCTCGGCGTACGGGCCGTTCAGCACCTCGGTCTTGCCGCCGCGCACGCGCACCGAGGTCGCGTCGCTGACCGGACGCAGCCGCTGGCCGCCCTGCATCGCGCCGGCCTTGACCAGCGCCTCGGCGTAGGCGCCGTGGGCCTGGGTCATCTTGGCGGCGTCCTCGGGCCGGATCTCGACGTTGCGGGATTCGTCAGCGTAGATCATCAGCAAGTATTTCATCGTCTGCTCCTGTGGATGACGAGGCGACGAACGGTCGCCTCCGGTGCGATGACGCTCGCGGTGCTGCGGTTTCGACAGGTGACAAAAAGAAACTTCTCGCAGCGCGGCGCAGTATGCGCCGCAGCGACCCTGAGGCCCGCTGCGGCGTTGCGCTTCGAGCGCATCGATCGCCCCATGAACTAGGGCTTTCAGGCCCCCGGTGCGGCGCCCATCATGCCGCGCACCTGCCGGATGGCAGGCCGGATCACAGCGCCGCTGCGCCAGCGGCCTCGACAGGGAACGCAACATGGCCAGCCAGCCCACTACCACCACCACCATCGCCGCCGCGAGCCGGGCCAGGGGCCTGTCGCTGAACATCGGCCTGAACGGGGTCAGCGCCGCCGCCTACGGCGGCTGGGACGGCCCGCTCGCGGCCTGCGAGTTCGACGCCCACGACATGGCCGCGATCGCGCGCTCCAAGGGCATGAAGGCGACCGTGCTGCTGACCAAGAAGGCGACGCGCGCCAACATGCTCGCCGGCATGCGCAGTGCCGCGAAGGCGCTGAAGTCGGGCGACTTCTTCCTGCTCACCTACTCCGGCCATGGCGGCCAGGTGCCCGACACCAACGGCGACGAGCCCGACAAGCAGGACGAGACCTGGTGCCTGTACGACGGCCAGCTGATCGACGACGAGCTCTATTTCGAGCTCAGCCGCTTCAAGGCCGGCGTGCGCATCCTGATGCTGTCCGACAGCTGCCACAGCGGCAGTGTCGCGCGCGAGCTCGCGCCGCCGCCGCCGCCGCCGGGCCAGCGCATCAAGCTGATGCCGGCGAGCGTGGCGCGCCGTGTCTACGAGGAGCACCAGGCCTTCTACGACAAGCTGCAGGCCGACGTGGCCTCGGCCGCGCGCAAGACCTTCGCCGACCCCGACGCGGCGCTCGCGCAGGTCGGCGCCGCGGCGGAGGCGACCGCGCTGGTGGGCAGGTTCGACCCGGCCGTCGTGCTGATCTCGGGCTGCCAGGACAACCAGACCTCGATGGACGGCGAGCACAACGGCGCGTTCACCGAGCAGCTGCTGAAGATCTGGAACCGCGGCGCCTTTGTCGGCGACTACAACGCGTTTCACGCGCGCATCCGCGCCGGCATGCCGCACAGCCAGTCGCCGAACCTGTTCGTGCTTGGCCAGGCCGCGAGTTTCCTGAAGCAGAAGCCGTTCACGGTCTGACCATGCCGGATCGCAGCGTTCCGATCCGCCTCGTCGGCCGCGAGGCCGATCGCAAGCTGCCGGCGCTGCTGACGCCGGCGTCGCGCGCCGTCGGCCGCAGCGACGACGTGTTTCTGCCGGTGGGCTATCTGGTGCCGACCGCGGCGTTCGATGTCGGGCCGGCGGCGCGCGATGTCGCCGATGCGTTGCCGCAGTCGCACGACGCGGGCGCGGACGAAGTGGTCGTGCTCGAGCTCGCCGACGGCAGCACGCTGATCACCAGCGCGCAGCGCCTGCGCGCGTCGTTGCAGCAGACGCACCCGGAGCTGATCGGCGACGACGGCGCGATCCTGCTCGAGAAGCTGCGCGCCACCGGGGCCGCGCCGGGCCGTGGCTTCGGCGAGGCGATCGGCGGGCTGATCAGCAAGGTCTACAGCTTCGCCGTCGGCGCGGCACCCGATGCCATCGTCGACGAGGCCCGGAGCCAGCTGCCGAACCCGCTCGAGCTCGGCGTGAGCTGGCTCGGGACGAAGCTGCTGATGGCGGCGATCGAGAAGCGCCTGGACCAGCCGCCGGGCCTGTACCGCTGGGTCGGCGCGAGCGGCCAGCGTACCGATCTCGCCCCGGTCGATCTGAACGACCCCGCGCTGCCGGTGCCGTCGGCGCTGCGCCCGATGCTGGTGTTCGTGCACGGCACCGGCTCGAACACGCTGGGCAGCTTCGGCGACCTGCGCACCGGCGACCGCGACCTGTGGGGCATGCTGAGCGCGCGCTACACCGGCGGCATCTTCGCATTCGAGCACCGCACCTTGTCGCAGAGTCCGATCGAGAACGCGATCGCGCTCGCCGCAGCGCTGCCGCGCGGCGCGCAGGTCAGTCTGGTGTCCCATTCCCGCGGCGGCCTCGTCGCCGACCTGCTGTGCCTGGGCGACTTCGATGCGCTGATCGAGCACTACGCCTACGCGTTCGAAGGCACCGGCGACACCGACCCGGCCGAGGCGCAGCGCGTGCTCGGCGAACTGAAGAACCCGCACGCCGAGCAGCGCGTGCAACTGCGCACGCTGGCCGGCGTGCTGCGCGAGCGCGGCATCACGGTGCAGCGCTACGTGCGCGCCGCGAGCCCGGCGAGCGGCACGCTGCTGGCGAGCGGCAACCTCGACGTGTTCCTGTCGGGCATCCTGAGCCTGATCGGCCTGGTGCCGTTCTTCTTCGGCAGCCCGGTCTACTCGGCCTTCAAGCGCGTTGTCGTCGAGGTCGCGAAGAACCGCACCAATGCGCACCTCGTGCCGGGCATCGAGGCGATGCTGCCCGATTCGCCGATGGCGCGGCTGCTGCGCGACGCGCCGGTGCGCCCGGGCATCGCGCTGGCGGTGATCGCCGGCGACATCCAGGGCGGCAACCTGCTGCGGCGCCTGGGCGTGATGCTGACCGACTTCCTGGTGTTCGACAACGAGGACAACGACCTCGTCGTCAACACCACCTCGATGCTCGGCGGCATCGCGCCGCAGTCGAACGCGCGCGTGCTGTTCGACCGCGGTGCCGATGTCTCGCACTTCCGCTACTTCGCGAACATCGACACGC
>JAYSLR010000446.1:0-13377 GCA_043725365.1 Rhizobacter sp.
GGGGAGCTTGCTCGACCACTTCTTCCACTTCGACCTCCTTCCACGAAGGGGGTCAATTCCTCGTGTCGTCAGGGGGTCAGTTTGTCGTGTCGCCTGACAGGGAGCGCTCTTCGAAGGAAATCGGCTAGATCGTACGGCAAGCTGAAGTACCTGCGGAGCCAGCGTTGCTCCTCGTCGTAAGGCCTCCGCACAAAGCCAGAACCCTCAAGCACCTTCGTACCGTTGATCTCCAACTCAATCTTGTGATGCACAAGAGCGTTTCGCTGCCGGGCCAGCATGATCAGGGCTTCATGCATTCCAACTCCACGAGGAAAACTGTAGTCGGCAGCGAGAGCCTTTGGGCCAATCAGCCACTTCTGCTTAAAGTCCGCTCGTTCGAGCAGTTCGAACAGTTCGGGAGACTTGGCCTGGGCGAGTCCGATGGCTAACTGCATTGATCAGCGCTTCGCAGAGCGCGTGGGCGAGCATGACGACGGCTGCATAGTCCGCCATGTGCCGTTCATCGAAGCGTGAATGGAACTGCCACTCGTATGAGGCCCGGAACGCAATCTGACTTTCGACGAGCGCGGTCATTTCTTCAGCGGGCGCCGATGGGTTCAGCGCGCGCATGCGTGCGATCTCCTTGTCTCGCTCGTCAGTAAAGTCGGAAATCGGCCGTGGGCTGAACGCGGCCATTTCGGCTTCAAGAGCGGCAAAGGTGTGCCAGCGCGCTTGAAGCGCGGTCTCGATGTACGTGTAGTGCGCAGTGTGACCGTAGCTTTCGGAAGACATACTCGCAGTCGGTAGAACAGAAGGAGAGATGGGGCCCTTGTAGTCATTTGGGACTGCATCACGCACTACCGTCGACGGACAGAAGTTGCTGGATACAGCAGGAAGTCGCCGCAGGCGGGTGTCCGTATCTTGCCATCGGCAGGCATTCCTATGGCCATTACCTCGGCAACCGACCGTGGCAAAGCCTTCGGTCGCGCCGTGCGCCAGGCCGGACCCCGGCCGCCGCCGTTGCGCGCTCGCGCCGCGCTCAGGCGGCGAGTCGGGGGTGTCGGACCGTCAAGTCCCGTCGCGTGGCCTGCAGGTGCGCGATCGTCTCGGTGCCGAGTTGCTGCGTCATCCGCAAGTCGCCGTCGCCGTCGGCCTCGACTGCCCACCGGCCGTCGGCGCTCGGTGCGCCGTGCAGCGTGAACGGCATCGAGCTCGTCTTCACGCGCAGCGGCACCGCGTTCGGCACGAAGCGCGCCTCGCCGCCGCCGAGGATCGCGCTCGCGATCGCCTGCGCCTGGCGCGCGATCGGTTCGATGTAGTGCTGCGCGCGGCCGGCGATGCTGGCGCAGTCGCCGAGCGCGTGGATGTGCGGGTCGCTGCTGCGCAGCGTCGCGGTGTCGACCGCGATCCCGCCGTCGTCGACCGCCAGCGCGGCGCTGCGCGCGAGCCGGCTCGCGGGCTGCAGGCCGGTCGCGGCGATCACCTGGTCGGCCTCGAAGCTCTGGCCGCACGCGGTCGTCACGCAGACCATGCCGTCGACGTGCTGCACCTGCGCGACCCGCACGCCGCCGACGAAGCGCAGCGGCAGGCCGCGCCACGATTCGAGCAGCCGCTGCGACGCGAGCGCGGGCAATTGCGCGGCGAGCGGCCGCGGCTGCACGTCGAGCAGCGTGACGCCGTGGCCTTCGAGCGCGAGGTCGTTCGCGAGTTCGCTGCCGACCAGGCCGGCGCCGACGATCACGACATGGCGGCGCCGGCTGCCGAGCGCGGCACGCAGCCGCTGGTACGCGGCGAGGTCGTTGATGCGCCAGCACAGCTGCGGCGGCAGCGCATCGACGGGTCGTGGTGCGGCGCCGTGCGCGAGCACGAGGTAGCGGTAGCGCAGCGTGCCGCGCGTCGTGCGCAGCCGGCGCGTGGCGCTGCCGATGCCCACGACGTGGGTGTGCACCAGCAGCCGCACGCGCAGCCGCGCCGCGGCCTGCGCGGCGCTCTCGCGCACCAGTGCGTCGGGCGCGATCGCGCGTGCGCAGGCGACCGAGAGGGTCGGCTTGTCGTACACGTCGCCGGCACACGCGCTGACGATCGTGATCGGCACGTCGGCATCGCGTTCGCGCAAGGCCTGCGCCATCTGCCAGCCGGCGCGCCCGGCGCCGACGATGACGATGCCGGCGTCGTCGCGCTGCGTGCGTGCCGGCGCGCCACGCGCGGCCGACGCCGCGCGCCGCGCCACGGGTTCCGCGTCGTACGGCTCGAAGTCGGCCTTGGTCACGCCGCACAGCGGGCAGGCCCAGTCGTCGGGGATGTCGTCGAAGCGCGTGCCGGGTGCCAGCCCGCTGTCGGCGTCGCCCTTCGCCTCGTCGTAGACCAGCCCGCAGGCGCGGCAGATGAACTGGCGCCACACGAGCGCCACCACGGTGGCGCTCATGCCGGCATCACCGGTTCGCTCAGGCGCGCGATCTCCTTGCGCAGGTGCTTGATCGCCGGCGTGACGATCGCGACGAAATGCGATTCGCGCACGCGCCGCTGCACCGGCGAGCTCATCAGGTAGCCGCGCGCGCCCTGGTGCAGCAGGGCCGACTGCGCCGCGCGCAGCGCGAGCTCGGAGGCATGCGCGCGCGCATCGAGCACGTCGATCAGGAAGTCGTCGTCGGTGCCGAACGGCGTGCGCGCCAGGAGCAGCGTGCGCTCGGTCAGCGCGTCGAGCTCGGCCTGCAGCTCGTCGGGCCGGTCGTCGAGGTACGCGTTGACGTGGCCGAGCTGGCGCTCCACCGCCCACATCGAATCGATCGCGCCCTGCGCCACGCCCAGGCCCATGCCGCATTGCAGCAGGATGAACGCGGCGCGGATGCGGCCGACGAACGGGCGCACCGGGTCGGCGATCACGTCGGCCGCGCCGACGAGGTGGCTCGTCAGCCGCACGGCCCAGGTGTTGGTGCCCTCCATCGCCGAGAACGACGGGCAGTCGCGCAGCTCGACGCCGGCGGCGCCGCAGCGGACCATGAACATGATCTCGCGCGGTTCGGCGCCGGCCTCGACCGCGACGCTCGCGACGGCGCCGAAGTAATGGTCGGGCCCGAGGTTGCTGACCCAGGGCAGCGTGCCGTCGACGACGTAGCCGCCGTCGACCGGCCGTGCGCGCAGCAGCAAGGGCTCGATGCCGGCGAAGGTCTTCATCGGGTTGCTCATGCCGGTGGCGCCGAGCGTGCGCGCCGCCGCGTGGTCGAGCAGCGCCGGGCCCCCCAGGGCCGGGTTGCCCGAGGCTTCCATGTACAACCCGCAGGCGTCGTGGCACCACATCATGAAGCCGGTCGCGCCGCAGACGCGCGAGACCTCGGCGATGGCCTGGATCGCCGCGCCGTAGTCGGGCGTGCCGTCCAGCGCCAGGTGGGCGCGGAACGCGCCGACCTCGCCGAGGCGCTTCAGCACCGCCAGCGGGTAGACGCCGCGGCGGTCGATGTCGTCGGCGAGCTCGGCGAGCACGCCGTCGGCGACCGCGCGCACCGCGCTCAATATGCCCTCGGCGGACGCGGGCACGGCGATGGGGTGATCGAGCACGGCAGACATGCGCGGTCTCCCCGGGTCAGGCCAGCGCGATCGTGAACGGGATCGGGTTGCGCAGGCTGTTCGCCACCGGCGAGTACAGGTTCGCGTGCTGCACGATCTCGTCGAGCACCTCGCGCGGTGCGTCGCCCTCGATCACGACCTTGACGCGGATCGCCTGGAAGCCCATCTCCGGCGGCGCCTTCAGCGCGCCGCCGGCGCCCCAGGCCGCCGGGTTGCCGATGTCGCCCTCGAGAAAGACCTCGAGCTTGCGCAGCGTCACCTGCTTCCAGGTCGCGACCGCGGTGATGCCCACCGCGAGGCAGCCGCCCAGACCCGCCAGCACGATCTCGCCGGGGGCCGGCGCGGTGTCCTGCCCGAACAGGTGCAGCGGTTCGTCGACGACGACCGGCGCGTGGTTCCCGACCGTGCTGAGCGAGCGGTACTGGCCCTCCATCACGGTGTGGACCTTGTTGGTGCCACGCGAGCCGGGGTTGTTGCGGCCCTTCTCGGCGAAGGCCAGCAGGCCGTCGCGGTCGATCGGGCGCAGGTGGGTCTTGACGGTGGTGGGCGTGTCGAGGATGGCGGACATGGCGCGTCGCTCCTTCAGGCGGCCATCGCCAGCTTCGGCTTCGCGTCCTCGAACGGCAGGCCGGTCTCGATCGGCAGCGCCGGATCGCGCGACCACTCGTTCCACGAGCCGAAGTACATGCGCACGTCGCTGAAGCCGGCCTGCTTCAGCGCCAGGAAGGTGTTCGACGCGCGCGCGCCCTTGAAGCAGTAGAGGTAGATCGTGTCGTCGGTCGTGATGCCGGCGGTCGCGGCCTCGGCCTTGACCTCGTCGGGCGACTTGATCATCGGGCCCAGGCTCGAGGGCTTCATGAAGCGGTACCACTCGAGCCACTTCGCGCCGGGGATGCGGCCCTTGCGCGGCGCGAAATCCTTGCCGTAGGGTGACGAGCTGTCGCCGATCCACTCGTCGATGTCGCGCACGTCGAGCAGCACGGTGTCGGTGCCGAGCGCGGCGACGATGTCGTCCTTGGTCAGCATCACGTCGGCCATCGGCAACTCGGGGAAGGTCGCGGGCGTCGGCGTCACCACGTCGGTCGAGGTCGGCAGGCCCGAGGCCTTCCAGGCCGAGTAGCCGCCGTTCAGCACCTTGACCTTCGGGTAGCCGAGCCAGGTCAGCAGGTAGTAGCCGCGGCAGGACTGGCCGTAGCCGCTGTTCAGCGCGTCCTCGTAGAACACCGCGGTCTCGGCGCCCGACAGGCCGGCGGCGCCGAGCGCCTTCCTGAACGTGCTCTTCAGCTCGTTCAGGCCCTCGACCGACGAGGTGGCGAGGAAGGTGAAGATCTCGCGCACGTTGACCGCACCGGGGAGGTGGCCGGCGGCGTAGGTGTCGGCATCGCGGGTGTCGATCAGCACCACGGGTTCGCCGCTCATCAGCGTGGTCAGTTCGGCGGGGGAGATCAGGACGGCGGGTGAGGTCATGGGGTGCGCTCCAGGGTTGCGGGTGGGGTGGGCTGCTCCTTCAGCGCAACGCCTGTGCCCGATCGGCGCCGAGCGCATTGATTTCGATCAAACCCGCGCCAGTCAAGGGTTGGCGGGCAACGGCCGGTGGCGACCCGGCCTCGGCGTGCGCGTCCGGCGCGACGCAATGTCGACAATGTGTCGCCATTGCGTCGGTCGTCGTGGAGCAGTCGTGGTGGCGGACGGCCCGCGTCAGCGCCCGTCGATCAGCCGCGCCACCTGGGCCGCGCGAAAGCGCTCGCCGATGAAATCGGCAAACACCCGGGTCTTCGCCGGCAGCAGGCGGCGGCTCGGGTAGTACAGCGACAGCGCGCCGGCATCGCTGTACCAACCCGGCAGCAGCCGAACGAGCTCGCCGCTGGCGATGTGCGCGAAGGCGAACGGCATCGGCAGCATCGCCACCCCCAGGCCGAGCACCGCGGCCTGCGCGATCGCCTCGGGGTCGCTGAAGATGATGCGCGGCCGGCAGGCCACCGGCTGGTCGGGCGTGCGCTTCGAGCGCAGCGTCCACGGCCGCACGCGCCCGGTCGGCGAGGAGCGCCGCATGATGCCGTCGAGCTCCGCCAGGTCGCCCGGGTGGCGGGGGACCGCGCGACCGCTCAGGTACGCGGGCGAGGCGACGGCGACGATGTGGACTCGCGCGAGTTCGCGCGCGACCACGCCGGGTGTCAGCTCGAAGCCGCCCCCGATCGCCGCGTCGAAGCCTTCGCCGACGAGGTCGACCTGGCGGTTGTCGAAGTGCCAGTCGGGCATCACGGCCGGATAGCGGGCCAGGAACTCGCCCAGCAGCGGCACGATGAAGCGCCGGCCGAAGGCCTGGCCCATGCTGACCTTCAGCGTGCCGGCCGGCGCGTCGTTGCGCTCGCGCACGCCCGAGATGGCGCCCTGCAACGACGCCAGCGGGCCGTCGACCTGCTGCAGGAAGCGCTCACCGCCTTCGGTCAGCGACAAGCGGCGCGTGCTGCGGTGGAAGAGCCGGACGCCGAGCGTGCTCTCCAGCCGCGCCACGTTCTTGCTCACGCCGGCGGGCGTCAAGCCCAGGCTGCGTGCGGCCGCGGAGAAGCTGCCGTGTTCGGCGGTCTGCACGAACGAGATCAGGTGCTGCAGGTGGGCCATGCCTGACTTTAAACCCGTGGTTGAAGCAGATTGCATCGATCCGGGACTGGTTCGTCGCCAGCGCAGCCGCGACACTGTGGCAAATCCTGTGGAGACCACCATGCGTCAATTTCTCTCCGTGGTCGGTGCCTGTCTGGCGCTGACGGTGTGGCCCGCGGCCGTCTCGGCCCAGTCCTTCGACTTCCCGGCGGGGTTCACCCAGCGCGAGGTCGCGACGAACGGCGCGACCATCCATGTCCGGTCGGGCGGCTCGGGCCCCGCGGTGGTGCTGCTGCACGGCTACGGCGAGACCGGTGACATGTGGATCCCGCTCGCGGCGGACCTGGCGCGCGATCACACCGTGGTGGTGCCGGACCTGCGCGGCCTCGGCCGGTCGTCGAAGCCGGACGGCGGCTTCGACAAGAAGACGCAGGCCGCGGACGTGAGCGGCGTGATGGACGCACTCGGCGTGCAGCAGGCCGACGTGGTCGCGCACGACATCGGCAACATGGTCGCGTTCCAGGTGGCCGCGCAGTTCCCGTCCCGCGTGCGCCGGCTGGTGCTGATCGACGCCCCCGTCCCCGGCGTCGGCCCGTGGGAGGAGATCCTGAAGAATCCGCTGCTGTGGCACTTCCGCTTCGGCGGGCCCGACATGGAGCGCCTCGTCGCCGGCCGCGAGCGCATCTACCTCGACCGGTTCTGGAACGAGTTCTCCGCCACGCCCGCACGCTTCAGCGAGGCCGCGCGCCGTCACTACGCGAGCCTGTATGCGCTGCCCGGCGCGATGCACTCCGGCTTCGCGCAGTTCGCGGCGTTCGATCAGGACGCGATCGACAACCGCGCGTACCTCGCACGCGAGCGGCTGAAGATGCCGGTGCTCGCGCTCGGCGGCGAGAAGTCCTTCGGCCCGACGATGGCGACGGTGATGCGGGCCGGCGCCGACGACGTGACGCAGGGCATCGTCCCCGATTCGGGAAACTGGATCATGGAAGAGAACCCGACGGCGACGACCCGCCTGGTGCGCGCGTTCCTGAGCCGATAGGGCCTGTCAGCCGGGACCGACCTTGCGCAGCCGGTAGCCGAACTGCCGCGGCGTCAGGCCGAGCG
This sequence comes from Rhizobacter sp., assembly GCA_043725365.1. Lineage (GTDB taxonomy): Bacteria > Pseudomonadota > Gammaproteobacteria > Burkholderiales > Burkholderiaceae_C > LMDS01. Next base: position 7,252 of record JAYSLR010000446.1, read on the forward strand.
ATTGCGCGGCGCGCGACTGGTTCCCGCCGTGCCGCGCCAGCGCCTGCTGCAGCGCCTGCGCGCTGTGCGAATGCAGCGCGCGGTACTCGCGCACGAGCGGCGCGTCGGGGGCGTCGTCGGCCGGGGCCGCCGCGGGCGGCAGCGGCGCCTGCGGCGTGGCCGCGTCCGGCAGGAAGCGCGCGGCATCGGCCCCGGAGACGCGCGTGCCCTCGGTCAGCAGTACCATGCGCTCGATCACGTTGGCCAGCTCGCGGATGTTGCCCGGCCACGGGTGCGCCTCGAGCGCGTCGAGCGCGGCCGGTGCCAGGTGCACGTTGCGCTGGTTCGCCTGGTTGGTGCGGTTCAGGAAGTGCAGCGCCAGCGGCCGGATGTCCTCGCGCCGCTGGGCCAGCGAGGGCAGCCGGATCGGGATCACGTTGAGCCGGTAGAACAGGTCGCGCCGGAACCCGCCGCGCTCGACCTCGGTGGCCAGGTCGCGGTTCGTCGCCGCCACCAGGCGCACGTTGACCGGCAGCTCGCGCTTGCCGCCCAGCCGCACGATCGTGCCCTCCTGCAGCGTGCGCAGCAGCTTGGTCTGCATCGGCAGCGGCAGCTCGCCGATCTCGTCGAGGAAGATCGTGCCGCGGTCGGCCTGCTCGAACCAGCCGGCACGCGCGGTGTTCGCGCCGGTGAACGCGCCGCGCTCGTGGCCGAACAGTTCCGACTCGAACAGCGTGTCGGGGATCGCCGCGCAGTTGACCTTGATGAACGGCGCGTCGCGCCGCAGGCTCGCCAGGTGCACGGCGCGCGCGAACAGCTCCTTGCCGGTGCCGGAGTCGCCGAGCAGCAGCACGCTGGCGGTGGCCTGCGAGACGCGCTCGAGCTCGTTCAGCGCCTGCAGCAGTGCCGGCGAGGTGCCGATGATCCCGTAGCGCGCCGCGGCCGATTCGAGCGCGCGCGTCAGCAGCGCGTTGCGCGCCTCCAGGGCCTGCGTCTTCTCCTCGACCAGCGAGCGCAGCTGCAGCAGCTGGCCGGCGAGCGTGGCGAGGATCTTCAGCAGCGCCACGTCGTCGTCCAGCAGGCGGTTGCGGCGGCGGATGCGGTGCACGCCCAGCACGCCGACGGTGCGGCGGTTGACCTCGATCGGCAGCGCGATGAACGCGACCGTCTCCTGCGGCAACCGCTCGCGCATCACGGCGCGGGCCAGGAAGCGCGGTTCGGCGTCGATGTCCTGCACGATGATGGGCTGGCCGGTCGCGAGCACCGCGCCGGTGATGCCCTCGCCGGCGGCGTAGCGGCCGCGCGCCATCTCGGCGCGTGTCAAGCCGTAAGCGAAGCGGATCGACGATGGCCAGTGCGCGTTCGCCCGCTGCGGCGTGCCGGGCGTGGCGCCGCCGGTCACGTCGACGCCGTCGGCCAGCGCGATGCGACCGCGGTTCAGGCCGAGCAGCTCCGACAGCAGGTGCAGCATCTCGCGCAGCACCACCTCGGGCGCCAGGCTCTGGCCCACCAGCCGCATCACCTCGCTCATCAGCAGCAGCTCCTGCTCGCGCCAGGGCGGGTCGGTCGCGATCGGGGCGGCGGTGGCGGTCGGTGAGGTCACGCCGGAGCCAGAGCAAAAAGCCCGCCATGCGCACCGCGGCGGGGCGGCATCGCGCTTGCATCCGTCACGCGGGCCCCTCGACCCCTGCACCGTTCGGAGGATTTGCGATGAACGACCACTCGATTGCGCTGGTGAGAGAGAGCTTCGACCTGCTGGAACCGATCGCGCCCCAGGCCGCGGCCTTGTTCTATGCCAACCTGTTCGAGGCCGACCCGTCGTTGCGGCGGCTGTTCCGGGGCGACATGGCCGCGCAGGGCGCGAAGCTGATGCAGATGATCGGCGTGGCCGTCGCCCGGCTCGACCAGCCCGAGGTGCTGATGCCGGCGCTGCGCCAGCTCGGCAGCCGCCACGCCGGCTACGGCGTGCAGGACGCGCACTACGACCGCGTCGGCGCGGCGCTGCTGAAGACGCTGTACCAGGGTCTGGGCGTGGCCTACACGCCCGAGGTCGAGGCAGCCTGGGTCGATGTCTACGGCGTGCTCGCCGCGACGATGAAGGCGGCGGCGGCCGTCCCGGCCTGACCGCCGCACCGGCGACCCTGCCGCGCGGCCGCCAGATCGTTGCCGGCGCTCAGGCCGGCACGAACCGCAGCGCGACGCCGTTGTTGCAATAGCGCTTGCCGGTCGGGCGCGGGCCGTCGTCGAAGACATGGCCCTGGTGGCCCTCGCAGCGCGCGCAGTGGTATTCGCTGCGCGGCACGATCAGCTTGAAGTCGGTCTTCGTGACGACCGCGCCCGGCAGCGCCGCGAAAAAGCTCGGCCAGCCGGTGCCGCTGTCGAACTTGGTGTCGCTCGTGAACAGCGCCAGGTCGCAGCCGGCGCAGCGGAACACGCCGCGGCGATGCTCGTCGTTCAACGGGCTGCTGCCGGGGCGCTCGGTGCCCTCGTGGCGCAGCACCTCGTAGGCGGCGGGCGCCAGGCGCTTCTGCCATTCGGCATCGGACAGGCGCAGCGGCTCGACCTTCGGCGTGGCCGGCGCGGCCGGGGTCTGGGCGCGGCCGGTCTTCGCGGCCAGGCCGAGCGTGCAGAGCAGGGCGAGCAGGGGGCGGCGGGTCATCGGGCAATCTCCATCGGTCGTGAGGCGGTAGGTCGCGCGCCGGCGCGGAATCTTTCAACGGCGGGTCAAGCGCGCGGCCACAGCACCCACATGCGCAGCGGCTGCTTCATCCGGCCGGCCTGGTTCTCGGCGTCCTCGCCCCAGCCCCAGAAGTAGTCGGCGCGCACCGCGCCGGTGATCGCGCTGCCGGTGTCCTGCGCCATCACGAGCCGGCGCAGCGGCGCGCTCGACAGCGGCTCGGTGCTGTCGAGCCAGACCGGCGTGCCGTAGGGCACCGCGAGCGCGTCGACCGCGATCGAGCGGCCCGGCGTCAGCGCCACGCCCTGCGCGCCCTTCGGGCCGAGCTGCGGGTCGGGCAGCGGCTCCTCGCGGAAGAACACGACGCGCGGGTTCGCCCACAGCATCTCGTTCAGGCGCTTCGGGTGCTGCCGCGCCCAGGCCTTGATGGCGGGCCACGAGGCCTGCGCCGGCGTCAGCTCGCCCTGATCGATCAGCCAGCGGCCGACCGACTGGTAGGGCTGGTCGTTGTGACCGGCGAACGCGACGCGCACGAGCTTGCGCCGGCCGTCCGGCTCGGCGATGTTCAGGCGCCCCGAGCCCTGGATCTGCAGGATCAGCGCGTCCAGCGGGTCGGCGACGTAGGCCAGCGCCCGGCCGCGCACGCTCGCCTGCGCGGCGGGCAGCGTGTCGAGCTGCTGGCGGGTCCAGTACGGCTTGCGCGTCGCGAGGTCGCCGGGCGGGCCGTACAGCGGCACGCGGAACGCGCCGCGCGGCGTGCGCGTCGCCTCAACCAGCGGCTCGAAGTAGCCGGTCACCAGGCCGTCGCCGTTGCCGTCCAGCGACTCGACGCGGTAGGGCTGCAGGCGCTGGCGCAGCCAGGCCCGTGCGGCGTCGTCGCTGAACGCCGGCGTGGCGGCGTCGCGGGCCTGCGCGCACAGCGCCTCCCAGCCGTAGGCCGGGCGGTCGCACCCGCGCAGCAGGGCCGGCCAGAGCTCGCTGACGCGGTCGGTCTCCCAGCCCGGCAGCTCGGTCCATGCCGCCGCCACCCAGCGCGCGCGGGCGCGCACGATCGTCGGGTTCATCATGGCGCCGGCCGGCGCGGTGCCCGCGGCGGTCGGGCCCGGCGCCGGCGGCAGCGGGCTGGAGCAGGCCGCCAGCAACCCTAGAATCGCCGTCGGCAGCAGGGCTCGGAGGACATTGCGCATGTGGGTACTCTTTCTGGAAGCGTTCGGCGCCGCGTTGCTGCTGGTGCTGATCGTCTGGTGGACCATGTTCCACGGCCGGCACAAGGGCGAGCGCGGTCGTGACGACGCTGGCGACGCCTGATCAGTCGGCGGGCCAGATGAAGGACAGCGGCTTCCTCCACAGGCGCGCCCGGATCGCCCGGTAGATGCGGCTGCGGTCCACCAGGCGGATGCCGCGAGACCGCAGGGCGACACGAAACGCCATCAGGAAGCTGACCGTCAGGTTCAGCATGCCGGTCACGGCGATGCCGGCCGCGCACCACCAGAACGGCGCATGGGCCAGCAGCGCGAAGCCTTCGGCGCCGACCGCGGCGGCGAGCTGGCCGGTCGACAGCGTGACGTGGCGCACCTCCAGCGGCAGGCCGAAGAACAGCAGCACGACCGGCAGGATGCCCAGCATCAGGCCGAGCGAGGTGTTCGACGCGAAGCCCGAGATGTTGGCACGCCAGTAGGCGCCCCAGCGCTGTGCCCGCGTGGCGCCCAGGCGCGCGACGATGCGCGGGTTCCACGCGATCGCGCTGTCCAGGCGGTGCCAGACGAACCAGTTCTCGACCCAGCCGGCGATCAACGAACTCGCGAACAGCAGCACGCCGGTCAGCGCCGCGAACAGCGGCGTCGGCCCGAGCAGCGTCAGCGACTCCAGCACGTGATGCGCGTCCGCGTGGCCGACCAGCGGCTGGCCGAACGCGGCGCGCCAGCCGAACTGGACGGCGAGCACGACCGGCGTGACCAGCGCGAGGTTGCCGAAGATGCCCGCCGCCTGCGAGCGGATCAGCTGCGCGACCTCGTCGACGAAGCCATCGACGTGCTCGTCGGTCGACAGGTCGGCGAGCTTCTCGGCCATCGCCGGCGCCGTCATCGCCGGCTGCTTGGTCGCGACCGTGAAGTGCAGCAGCTGGATCAGCACGAAGCTGGCCGCGTAGTTCACGCCGGCCCAGAAGCCGCCCCAGAACGGCGACAGTGCCAGCGCCAGCACCGCGAACTTGACGAACGTCGTGGCCGCCAGCACCGCCCCGCCGCCGGCCGCGGCGCGCAGCATCTGCCGGTATTCGGCCAGGGTGCGCGTGATGTAGTGCTGGCCGGTCTCGGCGCTGCGCTCGGCGACCTTGCGCGCGAGCAGCGAGTAGTGGCTCGCCAGCAGGCCGCGGATGCTGCGCCGCGCGTCGGCGGTGCGCACCAGCTCGGCCAGCAGCCGTGCGATCTCGCGCGCCGGCTCGGGGCTGATCACGCAGGTCAGCAGCGCATCGATGCGATGGGTGCGCTCGCGCAGCTGGTCGACCTCGAACACCACGTCGACCGAGACGCCGTGCGCCTCGAGGTGCTCGTGCACGCTCTCGGCGCAGCGCCGGCATTGGTCGAGCAGCGCGCGCAGGTACTGCGCCTCCTGCAGCAGCGCAGCCTCGGTGGCCGGCGTGGCCCGGCCTTCGCTGGCGGCATTGGCCGCGGTCTGCGGGTCGGCGCTGAGCGCCTGCGCGTGGTCGCTGACCTGCTCGGCGATGCGCGCAAGCTGGCGGAACGGCTGGTCGACCAGCAGCTCGGGGCTCATGCGCCGGCGCAGCGCCGGCGCGAAGCCGGAGGCGCGCACCGCGCTCGCGAGGAACACGATCGCGTCGAGGAACGGTGCGCGCCAGGCGTGGCTGGCGCGCTGCGGCGCGACGAAGTGGCGCAGCCGCTCCAGCGTCGCGTCGTCGATCGCGAGCAGCCAGGCGGCGTCGTCGGTGTGCGGAAACAGCAGCGCGAACAGTTCGCCCAGGTCGGTGGTGGCCGGCGTCAACGGCAGCACGCGCGCGCGGAGGCGCCGGCCGAGCTCGCCCCACAGGTCCATGCGCGGCGCGAAGCCGAAGTCGGCGAGCAGCGCGGCGTTGTCGACCTCGGCCCAGATGCGGCGCAGCAGCTCCGCGACGCGCTCGCGGTGCTCGGGGTGGCGGTCGAGCACGCCCAGCAGATGCCGCAGCCGCAGCACCGGGCGCGGCGTTGCGCCGGTGTCGGCCTCGCGCACGGCGTCGACCGGCGCGTGGCGCAGCCATTCGAGCAGCCGGATCAGCCACAGGTGGCGCTCGGGCAGGCTCGCCTTCGGGTCCGCCGCGTTCAGCAGCGCGGTCAGGTCCCAGGGCGAGGCCCGTCCCACCATCAGTGGAGGGCCGAGGCCAGCGTCAACCCGAACTCGGCGATCGGCGCGTCGAACGGGTACGCGTCCTCGGTCATGCAGAAGAAGGTGCCGCGCATCGTGCCGTGCGGCGTGGC
>JAYSLR010000447.1:0-4922 GCA_043725365.1 Rhizobacter sp.
AAGCCGTTCATCTGGACCAAAAGCGCTCGCGACATCCTGCAGAAGGTCATTCGCGCCAACAGCCGCTTAAGTTCCAAACAAAACGAAACACTGCACTAGAGTCCGCGCCGGCCGGTGACCAGCTGGTAGATCAGCACAATGACCGCGAGCACCAGCAGGATGTGCAGCAGCCCGCCCGCGGTGAACGAGGTGACCAGTCCCAGCACCCAGAGTACCAACAGGACCACGACGATGGTGTAGAGCATGAACCGTCTCCTTCGATGATCCGGCCGAGCGCACGATGCGCCCGCCTCGGTGCGACGCAGCTTCTGCCGCGGCCTGCCGCACCGGAAGCGGCGGAGCCGCCGCGGCTCTGTAGGTGCCGTCCCACCGGGCCATGCCGTCACCCCGGGCGCGTCGTCGCGAAGGATTGCACCTACAAGCACGCCGGCCGTCGTCCGGCTGCGCGCGCCCGACCGTCGCCCGAACATCCGGTCACGGGCACGCGTCGTGCGCCCGGCCACCGGAGTCTTGCCCATGCCCTCGTTCGATACCGGCCCCCACGCGCCTGTCCTGCCGCAGCGCTCGTCGCGACTGACCTATCGCCGGCTGCGGCACCCGACGCCGCTGCCCAGGCTGGCGACGAGCCGCCCGTGGCGCCATTACCTCGCGCGGCTCGCCTGGCTGTTCGGCTGAGCCCCGGCACCACACCCCGCCGACCGCCCCGCGATCGCCGACAAGCAAGGAAGCACCATGCCGATGCCAACGTCTCGCAGCCCCGAAGCGCCCTGCGAATGGATGCGCCTGTTCGCGGTCCGGCTCGCGCGGCGCCGGCCCGACATCAGCGCCGATGAAGCCGTGCGCGCGGCGATCCGCGAGTTTCGACGCTCGGGTCACCTCCCGCCTGAAAAGGCCGCGGCACGGGGAAGCGAGCCGGGAGCGCCCGCATGAGGTCGCTCGTCTTCGTGCTGCCCACGCGGGCGACGGTCACGCTGACGCCCCTGCACCTGCTCGCGCTCGCTGCCGCCGTGGTCGCGGCGCTGCTGCTGACGTCCTATGTTCGTTTGCTGCACGAGGCCGTCGACCGTCGCGCACTCACGGGCGGCCACGGGCTCACGGGCGCGTCCATCCCATCGCGGACCCGCCCGGCGCCGATGGCGCTCGGCGACGCGAGTCACCGCGCCCTCCAGCGGGGCGCGGGCCTGTAGAAGGACTGCCGAGCGAATCAGCCCTTGAATTCGGGCCGCCCGCGCATCCAGCGCGCCGCCTCGGCCGGCTCGAGCGGTCGCGCATACAGGAAACCCTGCAGCACCTGGCACCCCGCGTCGAGCGCGGCGTTCGCATGCGCGAGCGTCTCGACGCCTTCGGCGACGACCTCCAGCCCGAGCGCGGCGGCGAGGTCGCAGATCGCCTTCACGACCGCGGTGGCGTCGGGCGCCGGCATCGGATCGATCAGCGTGCGGTCGATCTTGACGGCCGACAGCGGCAGGCCGCGCAGCATGTTCAGCGACGAGAAGCCGGTGCCGAAGTCGTCGAGCGCGACCTCGACGCCGTGCGCCCGCAGCTGCGCGATCTGCTCGCGCGCCTGCTCCATGTGCGTGACGGCCGCGCTCTCGGTGATCTCCAGCGTCAGCAGCTCGGGCGCGATCGTGAAGTGGCGCAACGTGCCCACCACCAGCTCGGGGAATCCGGGGTCGAGCAGCTGCAGCGGCGACACGTTCACCGCCACCGGCACCATGCGGCCGAAGGTCTCGCGCCACTCGGCGATCTGGTGGCAGGCCAGCGTCAGGATCAGGTTGCCGAGCGGGCCGATCAGGCCGGTGCGCTCGGCCGCCGGAATGAACTCGTTCGGCCCGACCCGGCCGATGCCCGGGCGATCCCAGCGCGCCAGCGCCTCGAAGCCGACCAGCGCGCCGCTGCGCGCGTCGACCTTGGGCTGGTAGACGAGGCTGAACTCGTCGCCCTTCATGCCGGCACGCAGTGCCTGCTCGGCGGCCAGCGTCGCGCCCGAGCCGCGCTCGAAGCGCTCTTCGGCGAACTGCACCGCGGTGCCGGGCGTGCGCTTGGCCTCGTGCATCGCGGCATGCGCCGAGCGCAGCAGCGCGTCGGCATGCGCCGCGGTCGTCGGGTACAGCGCGATGCCGATCGAGACGTCGAGAAAGAAGCGGTGCTGCGGCAGCTCGAACGGCTGCTGCAGCAGCAGCTGCACGCCCTGCGTCAGTTCGCGCGCCATGCGTTCGGCGTCGTCGGCCGGGGCGAGCAGTGCGAACTCGTCCTCGCCGAAGCGCAGCACCTGGGCGCGCTGGCCGAGCTGCTCCACCAGCCCGGCCGCGAGCGCGCGCAGCACCTGATCGCCGATCGACGGGCCGTGCGCCTCGTTGAAGAGCTTGAAGCGGTCGATGTCGAGCAGCAGCAGCGCGAACGGCTGCGCCGGCTCGGCCGCGCACAGCTCGCGCAGGCGCTGCTGCAGCGCGCTGCGGTTGGGCAGCCCGGTGAGTTCGTCGTGCGTGGCCTGGTGCAGCAGGGTCAGCGTCGCATCGACGTGGGCGGTCTCGTCGGTGACGACGATCTGCTCAGCGGGTGCACCGTCCCAGTCGACCTTCCAGGCGCTGAAGCGCAGGTGCAGCGTGCGGCCGTCGAACGCGCGGCGCGCGCCGACCCAGTGGTCCTGTGCGAGTTCGCCGCTGACGATGCGGCGGTGCCGCTCGCGCGCGATCGCGCGCTCGTCCTCGGGCATCGTCGCGTCGCGCCACAGCGGGCCGGTCGAGATCTGCGCGCCGCCGTCCGCCGGCAGCCCGTAGATGCGCAGCAGCGCCGGGTTCGCGTACTTCATCGTCTCGCCCTGCATCACCGCCACGCCCTGGTGCGAGCGGTCGACGAGCTGCAGAAACTGGTCGCGCAGCCGGCCGGCCTCGCCGCGCCCGCGGCTCACCGCGGCGTGCAGCAGCGCCAGGCCGAGCACGACGCGCAGCACGGTGGCGATGCCGGCCTGCAGCGCCAGCCCGTCGCTGCCGTGCACGACCGTGACGAACTGGTTCAGGCCGAGCAGCAGCATCGCCACGCCGGCGATGCGCTCGTGCCGGCCGAGCCCGCGCAGCCAGACCAGCGCGACGCTCGCGGCCAGCGTCGTCAGCGTCGCGCCGTAGGCCTGGGCGAAGCGTGGCTCGCAGGCGAGCGCAAGCCCGCCGCTGACGATCAGCACGAGCAGGCCCGACACGATGTGGCGCCGGTGCAGCGGCCGGCCGGCGAGCTCCGCGGCACCGACCATCCACAGCCCGAGGCTGGAGGCCGCGGCCGCGACCAGGACCCCGAACCCGACCGCGCTCCACGGCGCACTCGACGTCTGCCAGAACAGGAACGCCGGCGGGCTGATCGCCTGGACCAGGAACGACAGCCCGAGCCAGCGCGCGAACGGCTGGCCGCGCTCGGTGCGCCAGATGCCCCACAGCGCGAGGCCGACGACGACGTTGACCGCCGTGTTGACACCCAGCGCCAGGATCATTCGCCGCCCAGGATCCAGGCCGCCGCGCGCTCCGCGATCATCAGCGTCGGCGAGTTCGTGTTGCCGCTGGTGATGGTGGGCATCACGCTCGCATCGACGACGCGCAGGCCGGCCACGCCGTGCACGCGCAGCCGCGCATCGACCACGGCCATCGGGTCGGCGGCCGGGCCCATCTTCGCGGTGCCGACCGGGTGGAAGATCGTCGTGCCGATGTCGCCGGCGAGCTTCCAGAGTTCGGCGTCGGTCTCGAACTGCACGCCGGGTTTGACTTCCTGCGGCCGGTACTTCGCCAACGCCGGCTGCGCGACGATGCGGCGCGTCAGGCGCAGGCTGTTGGCGGCGATCAGGCGGTCCGCGTCGGTGCTGAGGTAGTGCGGCGCGATGCTGGGGGCGTCCTGCGGCTGCGGCGTCTTCAGCTGGACCGCGCCGCGGCTCGTCGGGTTCAGGTTGCACACGCTCGCGGTGAACGCGTTGTAGCCATGCAGCGGCTCGCCGAACGCGTCGAGCGAGAGCGGCTGCACGTGGTACTCGAGATTCGGGTGCGGCTGCGCCGGGTCGCTGCGCGTGAATGCACCGAGCTGCGACGGCGCCATGCTCATCGGGCCGCTGCGCTTGAGTGCGTACTCCAGGCCGATCAGCGCCTTGCCCCACCACGAGGCCGCCATCGTGTTCAGCGTCTTGACGCCGCTGACGCCGTACACGGCACGGATCTGCAGGTGGTCCTGCAGGTTCGCCCCGACGCCGGGCAGCGCATGCACGACCGGGAGGCCGAGCCGGCCCAGCAGCCCGGGCGCGCCGATGCCCGACAGCTGCAGGATCTGCGGCGTACCGACCGCGCCGGTCGCCAGGATCACCTCGCCGCCGGGCGCGAGGCGCGCCTGCACCGGCGCGCCGCCTTCGACCGGCAGCACCTCGATGCCGGCGACGCCGAGCACGCCGTCGCGCGCCTCGGTCAGCACGCGGCCGATCTGCGCGCCGGTCCAGACCTGCAGGTTCTGACGCGACCTCTGCGCCGGCCGCAGGAAGGCCTTGGCGGCGTTCCAGCGGATGCCGGCCTTCTGGTTGACGTGGAAGTAGCCGACGCCTTCGTTGTCGCCGCGGTTGAAATCGTCGGTGTGCGGGATGCCGGCCTGCTGCGCGGCCTGCGCGAACGCATCCAGCACGTCCCAGCGCAGCCGCTGCCTTTCGACGCGCCACTCGCCGCCGGCGCGCGCACCGCTGGCATCGAACCCGGGCGCGGCGTGGAACGCGTCGGCGCCGTTGTAGAAGTCCTCGTGCTTCAGGAAGTGCGGCAGGCACTCGGCCCAGCTCCAGCCGGGGTTGGCGCCGAATCCGTCGCCGGCGCCCCAGCCGTCGTAGTCGCGCGCCTGGCCGCGCATGTAGATCATGCCGTTGATGCTGCTGCAGCCGCCCATCACCTTGCCGCGCGGGTAGCGCAGGC
>JAYSLR010000448.1:0-2032 GCA_043725365.1 Rhizobacter sp.
ATCGGCAACATCAAAGGGATTCCGCCCGGCGATGTGCAGCGCATGAGTGCCGGGACCGGGGTGCAGCACAGCGAGTTCAACCATGCGCCGAACGACACCACGCATTTCCTGCAGATCTGGATCGAGCCCAGCGTGCGCGGCATCGAGGCCGGTTACGAACAGAAGCATTTCGACCCCGCATCGAAGCGCGGCACGCTGCGCCTGGTCGCGTCGCCCGACGGCGCCGACGGCTCGGTCACGATCCACGCCAATGCGTCGATCTACAGCGGCCTGTTCGACGGCGATCAGCGGCTGCGGCGCGCGCTCGATCCGAAGCGCAAGGCCTACGTGCACCTTGTGCGCGGGAGCGCAACGGTCAACGGCCAGCGGCTGCAGGCCGGCGATGCGCTGCGGCTCGAGCACGAACACGAGCTGACGATCGCCGACGGCGACGACGCCGAACTGCTGGTGTTCGACCTGCACTGATCCCGTCAGGACCGATGCCTTCTCTCTTTCGACCCCACCCCACCCACCCCAAAGGAAACACCATGTTCAAGAGTCTTCAAAGTCCCCTCGCGCTGCTCGGTCGCCTGCTGCTGGCGGCGATCTTCATCACCTCGGGCGTCGGCAAGATCGCGGCCTTTGCGGGCACCGCCGGCTACATCGCCTCCAAGGGCATTCCGATGGCCTCGGTCGTCACCGCGCTGACCATCCTCGTCGAAGTCGGTGGCGGCTTGGCGGTCGCGTTCGGCTTCCTGACGCGCTGGGCGGCGCTGGCGCTGGCCGTGTTCAGCGTGCTGGCCGGGCTGATCTTCCACGCCTACTGGGCGGTGCCGGCCGACCAGGTGATGAACATGCAGATCAACTTCTGGAAGAACATCTCGATCGCCGGTGGCTTCCTGATGCTCGCGGCGTTCGGCCCCGGCGCGTTCAGCGTCGACGCGAAGCGCGCCGCCTGAGCTCGCGCAGCGTCGGCTTCCGGTCCACAGCACGTCTGGCCCGGGCCGAGGCCCGGGCCTTGCTACATTTCGGCCCATGGACGTGATGTTCAAAGTGATGGCCCTGCTGCCCTGGCTCGACTGGGCGGCGGTGGCCGTGTTCTTCGGCGGCTGGGGTGCCTACGCGCACTTCTCGCGCCGCGGCGCCGGTTCGAAGCGCTCGGTGCTGGCTGCGACCAACGCGGTGCGTCGGCAGTGGATGTTGCAGACCACCTATCGCGAGGTCCGCGTGTTCGACGGCGTGGTGATCCAGAACCTGTCGACCAGCCCGTCGTTCTTCGCGTCGACCACGATCCTGATCATCGGCGGGCTGCTGGCAGTGCTCGCGGGCGACAAGGCCAACGAACTGGTGCGCGACCTGCCGTTCGCGCAGCGCACCTCGACGCTGATCTTCGACCTGAAACTGATCCTGCTTCTGGGCATCTTCGTCTACGCGTTCTTCCGCTTCACCTGGTCGATGCGCCAGTACACCTTCGGCGCGCTGCTGATCGCGGCGGCGCCCGAAGCGACGCGCTTCGAGGCCGAGAACCTGTCGCGCGACGCGTTCGCCGACAGGGCCGGCCGCGTCGTCGGGCTTGCGGCCGAGACCTTCAACGACGGGCTGCGCGGCTACTACTTCGCGTTCGCCGCGATCGGCTGGTTCTTCTCGCCGTTCGTGCTGATGGTGGCCACGCTCGGGGTGATCTACATCCTGTACCAGCGCGAGTTCCGCTCCGAGGTGCTCGGGATCCTCAACTCTTAGCGGGCCAGACGCACGCCGCTGAACTGCCACTGTGCGTCGGGCGGGAAGAAGTTGCGGTAACTCGCCCGCACATGGCCGGCTGGTGTGGCGCAGGAGCCGCCGCGCAGCACGTACTGGTTGCACATGAACTTGCCGTTGTATTCGCCGACGGCACCCGGCAGTGGTCGATAGCCCGGATACGGCGCGTAAGCCGACTGCGTCCACTCCCAGACATCGCCGAACATCTGCACCGGTTCGCGGTCGCCGGCTTCGCCATGCGGCAGCGGATGGAAGGCGCCGCGATCGGCCAGGTTGGCCCGCCCCGGTGCATTCA
>JAYSLR010000449.1:0-1915 GCA_043725365.1 Rhizobacter sp.
TTCGCGACCGACACCTTAGCCCGCAGCGCAGGACCGAATCACACGTGAGCGCTCATGCATCGCCGCTGGCCGCCAGCACCGCTGGCGTGGATGCCGCCACGCTCGGCCGCGCCGGCGGCCGCCACGCGGAGCGGCGGCCCACGGACCGATCGGCCGGGGCCTCGTCGTGAAGCGCTGGTGAGGCCGCCGCAGCGTCGAGACCAAGCTCGCGATCCTCACGCAGGGGTTCCTGCTGCTGCTGCTGGTACTGGCCCAGCAGTGGATTTCGCATCAGTCCGAGCGGCAGGTGCTGGGCTCGGCGGAGGCCCGCGCCGGGGCGGTCGCGAGCGGTGCCATCGCCGGGCTCAATACGCTGATGCTGAACGGCGGCATCATCTCCGACCCCGAGAGCCGCAAGGCGTTCGTCGACAAGCTCCCGGGTGGCGAGGTGCGCGCGTCCGCGTGATCCGCGGCGCCGCGGTGGTCGCGCAGTTCGGCGCCGGTCTGCCGAGCGAGCAGCCGAGCGACGAGATGGACCGCGCCGTGCTCGCCTCGGGGACGCGCGCGACGACCATGGTGCGGCTCGCGGACGGCGCGCCGGGACTGCGGGTCGTCGTGCCGTTTCTCGCCCGGACCAAGCTCGGCAGCGTCGGCTGCCCGATGTGCCACCACGTCGCCGAGGACGCAGTGCTCGGCGCTGCCAGCATCACGATCGACATCAAGGACGACCTCGCGACGATCGCGAGCACCGACCGGCGCGCCTGGGTCGGTGCGGCGGCGATGCAGTTGCTGCTGTTCGTGGTAATCGGCGCGATTCTGCGACGCGGCGTGATCCGCCCGATCCGGCGCTGCGGCGAACTCGCGATGGCGATCGGCAACGGCGCCTATGACAACCTCATCGACGACACGCGACGCGACGAGGTCGGCCATCTGATGGCGGGACTCGCGCAGATGCAGACCAAACTCCGTCGGCAGATCCAGATTGAGCGTGAGCAGAAGGCCGAGTTCGAGGGCCAGCTGACCGCGATCGGCCGCTCGCAGCTGGTCGTCGAGTGCGATCTCGGCGGCAGGGTGCTGGCGGCCAACGCCCGCTTCCTCCAGACCTTCGGCTATCGTCTCGACGAGGTGATCGGCGCCGGCCACGCGCTATTCGCCGACGCGGCCGGGCACGACGACGCGCGCCAGCGTGCGCTGTGGCAGAAGCTCGCCGGCGGTGAGGGGGAGTCCGGGCGCTACGCGCAGCTCGCCAAAGGCGGGCGCGAGGTATGGTTGCAGGCCAGTTACGATCCGATCCTCGGCGCCGACGGTAAACCCTGCAAGGTGGTCGCCTGCGCCACCGACGTCACCGGCGAGGTGCTCGCGACCCGTGCGCTGGACGAGGTCGTGCAGGCGGCGCTCGCCGGCGACCTTCGTGCGCGTATGCCGGTCGGTAGCGGTGCCGGGCAGCAGGATGCGCTCGCGCAGCGCATCAACGCATTGCTCGATGCGATGACCGCGCTGGTCGGCGACATCGAAGGCGCCGCGCGCGAGGTGCAGAGCGGTGCGCAGGAGATCGCGGCCGGCAACATGAGTCTCAGTCTGCGCACCGAGGAGCAGGCGTCGCGCCTCGACGTGACCACCGCGAGCCTGCAGCAGCTCGCCAGTGGCGTGCGCCAGACAGCGGACAATGCCGCGCACGCCAGCCGCCTCGCGGCGGCCGCCGAGCAGCACGCGGCGCGCGGCGCGGCGGTCGTCGGCGAGACGGTCGCGGCGATGGGCGCGATCAGCGCGGCCGGCAGCCGGATCGGCGACATTGTCGGTGTCATCGACGGCATCGCGTTCCAGACCAACCTGCTGGCGCTGAACGCCGCGGTCGAGGCGGCGCGCGCCGGCGAGGCCGGGCGCGGTTTCGCGGTGGTGGCGGCCGAGGTTCGCGTGCTCGCCGGGCGCAGCGCCG
>JAYSLR010000450.1:0-7421 GCA_043725365.1 Rhizobacter sp.
CGGTGTTCGGCGTGTTCTGCCGGCGCTTCGGTGTGCCGCTGATCGACGGCGGCACGGTGCGCCTGCCGCGCCTGATCGGCGAGAGCCGCGCGCTCGACCTGATCCTGACCGGGCGCGCCGTCGCGGCCGACGAGGCGCTCGCGCTCGGCCTGGCGAACCGCGTCGTGCCGGCCGGCAGCGCGCTCGCCGCGGCGCAGGAACTGGCGCGACAGATCGCGGCCTTCCCGCAGCAGTGCCTGCGCAACGACCGCGCCAGCGTCGCGGCGCAGCACGCCCAGCCGCTGCGCGACGCGCTCGCGCAGGAGTTCGCACTCGGGCTGCGCACGCTGCAGTCGGGCGAGTCGGTCAGCGGCGCGCAGCGCTTCCGCGACGGCGCCGGGCGGCACGGGGCGAGTGCTCAGGAACCACCGTCGCGCTGAAGAATCGCCTTCGAATCCTCGAAGCCCAGCGGCGCCGACGTGTGCTCGTGGACGATCCTGAAGACATGCCCGCTCTTTCGCAGGCCCCAGCTGAGCCGGTTCTGCATCGAGCGCAGCGCTTCGCCCTGGGCCGAGAAACCGGCGTAGGTGACGATCGCGCTGACGATCGCGACGCCGGGCCCCGCCGAGGTCTGCACGTCGTCGAAGCTCACCTTCACCCGCTCCGCGCCCAGCGACGTGAACCAGCCTTCGACGGCGCGTTGCCAGGCGTCCGAGCCCTCGTACGACCACACGCCCCACGCGTCGAACACGCGCACGTCCGGGTCGTAGAGCCGGATGAGCGCGGCGACGTCCTTCACGTGGACGGCCGACCGGTAGGTCTCGACAACCCTCTCGATCGATTTCTCGATGTCACTCAATTCCGGTCTCCTCGGTTCGCGCGTGGCGGATGGCCCGCATCGGGCGCCACGACCCTCGCAAGGGCTTCACGTCGGGGCCCCGCCGCGCGACGCGTACGCGCCTTTCTCAGCGGGCAGAGATGGCGGCCACCACCGTGCAGACGCCGAGCACGAGGTTCAGCGCCACCAGGCGGCGGATGCGGTTGAGCACCTGGGCGGCCGCCGGCCACGCGGACGCCTCGCAACCGGTCCTCAGCCTCGGGTAGAGCACCCCGTAGACATAGGCGAACACGGCCGCCATGACCAGGCCCAGCGACAGCATGATGTGCCATCCCACCGGCGCCTGGCGCAGGCCGGGCCCGGCCAGCAGGGCAGCACCCGTCGCCAGCAGCACCACGACGGCGGCCGCCGTGTAGGGCAGGAAGCGCGCGAACGTGGAAACCCACAGCGGCAGGCGCTTGGGCGGATCGAGCACCTCGGCGGCCGCGGGCCTGAGGCAGAAGTAGGCAAAGAACATGCCGCCGATCCACAGGATCGCGCTCAGCAGGTGCAGGACGATCAACAGTTGTCGGAGCATGGATGTCCTCTTGGCAGCTTGGCTTCGCGGCCGATAGGCAAGGCGGCCGCCGACGACGCAACCAGGCGATGCGAGAGCGTGCCGGCGTGCGGCCGGGGTTGCGGCGAGTGCCCGCGAAGGAACAGGCCCGCCATGAAGAACAGAACGAATGCGGTGACCAGGCCGAGCACGACGAGAACGACCGAGAAGGTGTTTCGCTGCCTCTGCGACGCGGACAGACGCCTTGCGACGCCGACCACAGCGAGCAGGCCGAGCAAGGCGCCGAGCGCCAGCACGAGATCAGCTTGCATGGGAGCTTCTCGCCCTGGATGGAGCCGCTTGCAGGGTCCTTCTCGAAGGACGACTCATCGTGCCGATCGGATGCATTTCTGGTGGGCTCCACGCAGTGGTAGACGACACGCTCGTCCGACTTGATACGGCTGCCGCACGCCGACGAGCGCCGACATGCAGCAGCGCAACGGACTCTGGACCTTGAACCTCTCCGAACATCATCGACGCGCTTGCTGAGCGGCCCCGGGGGCCAACGAGACCAATGTAACCGGACGGCTACAGCACCCGCTTGCGTTCGCGTTTGCGTTCGCGGTCGCAGCCGCGCGCAAGCTGCCCGCGCGCTGTTCGAGCGCACGCCGTCTTCGACGCCCCAACCCTGGACCGCGAACCCCGCGCTGCCAGATGTCCGGAAACGGCGAGTCGCGCCGCACCCGCCGCCGATAATCACGCCATGGATCTCGCCCATGTCGCCCTCGACCCGCACGCCGCGTACCGCGTCATCACGGCCCGCGACGCGCGCTTCGACGGCCGGCTGTTCGTCGGCGTCACGTCGACCGGCATCTACTGCCGGCCGATCTGCCGCGTGCGCACGCCACGCGAGCGCAACTGCCGCTTCTTCACGACGCCGGCGCAGGCCGAGGCCGCGGCGTTCCGGCCCTGCATGAAGTGCCGGCCCGAGATCGCGCCCGGCGCGCCGCTCGCGTGGACCGTGATGGACGCGTCGCGCACGCTCGCGCGCCAGGCCGCCGATGCGCTCGACGCGCAGGCCGCGAGCGGCGACGCGGCGAGCCTCGTCGATGTGGCCGGCCGGCTCGGCGTCAGCGACCGCCACCTGCGCCGCATCTTCCAGGCCGAGCACGGCGTGACGCCGCTGCAGTACCTGCAGACGCGCCGCCTGCTGCTCGCCAAACAGTTGCTGACCGACACGCGGCTGCCGGTCGCGCAGGTCGCGCTGGCGAGCGGCTTCAACAGCCTGCGCCGCTTCAACGCCGCGTTCGTCGCGAGCTACCGGATGAGCCCGAGCCGGCTGCGCCTGGACGCCGACGACGCCGGGTTCGACGACCGGGCCGCGCTCACCGTGAAGCTCGGCTACCGGCCGCCGTACGACGCCGACGCGCTGCTGCGCTTTCTGGCGCAGCGCGCGGTGCCCGAGGTCGAGGTCGTCGACGGCCGCTGCGTGCGGCGCAGCCTGCGTGCCGGTACGGTGGCGCCAGTCGCCGGTTGGGTCGAGGCCGAGTTCCCGGCCACGGCGCCGGTCGTGCTGCTGCGCTTCGCGCCCGAGCTCGCCGCGGCGAGCGGGCGCGTCGTCGCCGCGGCGCGGCGCTGGCTCGACCTCGACGCCGAGCCGCAGACGATCGCCGCGGCGCTGGCCGCGCTGCCCGGCGCGCCGGGGCTGCGCCTGCCGGGCAGCCTCGATGCGTTCGAGCTCGCGGTGCGCGCGGTGCTCGGGCAGCAGGTCACCGTGGCCGCTGCGCGCACGCTGGCGCGGTGCGTCGTCGAGCGCTTCGGCGCGCCGCTGCGCACGCCCTGGGCTGACGTGAGCCGCGCCTTCCCGGCGCCGGCGGCGCTTGCTTCGACCGAGCTCGGGCGCATCGCCGAGCTCGGCATCATCCGCAGCCGCGCCGGGGCGATCCAGGCCATCGCGCAGGCCTGGCCCGAACTCGCCAAGGGGCTCGTGCCGGGCGCGCGGCCCGAGGCCCTGATCGAGCGCCTGTGCGCCCTGCCCGGCATCGGCCCGTGGACGGCGCACTACATCGCGATGCGCGCGCTCGGCTGGCCCGACGCGTTCCCGCCGAACGACGTCGCGGTTCTGAAGGCGCTCGCACAGTGGCGCGGCGCCCCGACGACGCAACGCGAGGCCGAAGCGCAAGCGCAGGCCTGGCAACCGTGGCGGGCGTATGCCGTGCTGCGCCTGTGGAACACCCTGGAGAAGACGACCCCATGAACACGACGACCGATTCGATCCGCGCGGCCTGCACCGCGCAGGCCACCATCGCGACGCCGCTCGGCCCGCTGCTGCTGGCGCGCAGCGCGCTCGGCCTCGCGGGCGCGTGGTTCGAGGGCCAGAAGCACCATCCCGGGCCGCTCGCGGCACCGCAGCGGCCGCACGACGAGCTGCTGCGCGAGGCCGCCGATCAGTTGCAGTCGTACTTCGCCGGCGAGCGCGACGACTTCGAGCTGCCGCTGGACCTGCACGGCACGGCGTTCCAGCGCGCGGTGTGGCAGGCGCTGCTCGCCATTCCCGGCGGGCGCACACGCAGCTATGGCGAGATCGCGCGCGCGCTCGGCGCAAGGTCGGCGGTGCGCGCGGTCGGCGGCGCGGTCGGGCGCAACCCGCTCTCGGTGATCGTGCCATGCCACCGCGTCGTCGGCAGCGACGGCTCGATGACGGGCTATGCCGGCGGCGTCGAGCGCAAGTGCGCGCTGCTCGCGCTCGAGCACACCGCGGCGGCGGCGTGAAGCCCGGCAGCGGAGGGGCGGCTTGAAGAGCGCCGACATCACCGAGCTGTTCGCGCTCGCCGCGCTCTGGGGCGGCTCGTTCCTGTTCATGCGCATCGGCGTGCCCGAGTTCGGGCCGGTCGCGCTCGCCGCGGTGCGCGTCGCCGGTGCCGCGCTGTTCCTGCTGCCGCTGCTGCACTGGCGCGGTCAGACCGGCGTGCTGCGCCGCCACTGGCGGCCGATCTTCGTCGTCGGCATCACGAATTCGGCGCTGCCGTTCCTGTGCTTCAGTTATGCGGCGTTGTCGATCATGGCCGGGCTGGCGGCGATCTTCAACGCGGCAGCGCCGCTGTTCGGCGCGCTGATCGCGTGGTGGTGGCTGAAGGACCGGCTCACGCCGGTGCGCGTGCTCGGCCTCGCGATCGGCTTTGCCGGCGTGCTCTGGATGGCCTGGGACAAGGCCAGCTTCAAGCCCGGCGGCTCGGGCGGGGCCGTGCTCGCGTGCATTGCGGCGACACTGCTCTACGGTTGGTCCGCAAGCCTGACGAAGCGCTACCTGAACGGCGTCGCGCCACTCGCCGTGGCCGCCGGCAGCCAGCTCTCGGCGGCGCTCGCGCTGGCGGCGCCCGCGGCGGTCTGGTGGCCGGCGCAGCCGCCGACGGCGAGTGCGTGGCTCGTCGTCGCGCTGCTGGCGCTGCTGTGCACCGGGGTGGCCTACGTGATGTACTTCCGGCTCATCGCCCGGGTCGGCCCGGCGAATGCGATCGCGGTGACGTTTCTCGTGCCGGCGTTCGCGGTGCTGTGGGGCGGGCTGCTGCTGGGCGAGCGGATCAGTGCCTCGATGGCGCTGGGCTGTGCCGTGATCGTGCTCGGCACCGGGCTGGCCACCGGGTTCGTCCCGCGGCGGAAACCCGCGCCAGAACTGCTACGCTAGCGTGTGACTTCCGCCACCCACATCGCCATCGTCGACGACGAGGTCGACATCACGCTGCTGCTGGCCAACTACCTGCAGTCCCACGGCTACCGCGTCACGCAGCTGCACAGCGGCCGCGCGCTGATGGCGACGATGGCCGCCGACGCGCCCGCGCTGGTGCTGCTCGACCTGGGCCTGCCGGGCGAGGACGGCTTCTCGATCGCGCGCCAGCTGCGCGAGCACTGGCGCTGCGGGCTGGTGATCGTGACCGGGCGCGGCGACGCGATCGACAAGGTCGTCGGGCTCGAGGTCGGCGCCGACGACTACGTGACCAAGCCGTTCGATCTGCGCGAGTTGCTGGCACGGGTCAAGGCCGTGCTGCGGCGCGTCGCGCCGGACGGCGGCGCGGCGCCGGCCGCCGAGCCGGCGGTGCGCGACCGCTTCCGCTTCGCGCACTGGACGCTCGACACCGGCGCGCGGCGCCTGACCGACGAGCGCGGCCGCGAGGCGCCGCTGACCGGCGGCGAGTTCGACCTGCTGTGCGCGTTCGTGCAGCACCCGGGCCGGGTGCTGTCGCGCGACTTCCTGCTCGAGCTCACGCGCGGGCGCGACGCCGCGCCCTTCGACCGCACCATCGACGTGCAGGTCGGCCGGCTGCGCCGCAAGCTCGAGGCGGACGCGGACGATCCGCAGATCATCAAGTCGGTGCGCGGTGCCGGCTACATCCTCGTCGCGCCGGTGACGACGGGTTGAGCCGTCGGGCGGCGCAGCAGCATCACTGCAAGGTCGGCGCGGGGGCAAGGCAACGCTGCACGAAGGCCGACAGGGCCGCCACGCTCGGGATCTGAACGTCGCGCCGGCCCTTCGAGGCGAAGCCGATGACCTTGTCGCGCGCCAGCCTGGACAGCGCCCGGCTCACGGTCTCGAGCGTCATGCCCAGGTAGTTGCCGATCTCGGCGCGCGTCATGCGCAGCGCGATCTGGTCGGTGCGCAGGCCACGCTCGGCGAGCGACTCGGCCCAATGGCGCAGGAACTCCGCGACGCGCGCGTCGGCCGGCAAGGTGCACACCGACATCAGCGAGTCGCGGTCGCGCCCGATCTCGCGGCTCATCGCCTCGTGCAGCACCGTCAGCAGCGCGCGGTTGCCGCTGCTCGCGGCGAGCAGCGCGTTGTAGGAGATGACCCAGACCTCGCCGGTGTCCATCGCGACGGCGTCGCAGGAATAGCTGGCGCCGGCGATGCCGTCGAAGCCGAGCCAGTCGCCGCGGAACTTCAGCCCCACGACCTGTTCGCGCCCGTCCGGCGACAGCGTGACGATCTTGAAGAAGCCCGAGTTCAGGATGTACAGGTGGTCGAAGCGCTCGCCGGCCTGGTACAGCACGTCGCCGGCATGCACGAGGCGGCGCTGCGGCGCGAGCGCGGCGCCGATCAGCTTCAGCGCGTCGGCGATGTTCTGGCCGGTGCGCTGGGTCGCATCGAAGCCCAGGGGCGCGATGGCGCAAGGCGGAACGGCGGCGGCGGTCGGGATGGCGTGGCTCAGCATGGTTCGGCTCCTGAAGAGGCCAGTGGCGGCCTGATGAAGCGAATCGTAGAAGGCCGCGGGCAACGCGCGGCGAACGGCGCGCGTCGCTCGGTAACGCTGCGTGAACGCCATGTGTCCGGCGTGTATCGACACGCCGGGTCGCGCGTCGACGCCGGATCGCGCGCCGAGTTGACCGGCATCAAGGTTCGCCGGCCCGTCGACGCTAGCCTTGGTTGACCGCAACGGAGCCGACGCGCCCTGCCTCGCACTCTATGCCCGCCATGGTCCCGCCCCTGAAACATCGCAGCCTGAACGACTTCGCGACCCTGTCCGCCCAGGACATCGGCGCGGTGCTGTCATGCGCCCGCGAACTGCAGCGGGCCGCACGCGCCGGTGCCGCGCCGCGCGCGTTGCGCGGCAAGAACTTCGGCCTGCTGTGCGACGCCGACGACGATGGCGATGCCGCGCTGTTCGAGCGGGCGGCCTCGGCGCAGGGGGCGCAGGTCGCGCGCGTGCATGCAAGCCTGTCGGAGCACAGCTCGCCGCAGGAGGTGCTGCACACGGCGCGCCTGCTGGGCCGCCTCTACGACGCGGTGGATTGCGTCGGCATGGCGCCGGACCTGGTGCGGCGCATCGGCGCCGAGGCCGGCGTGCCGGTCTTCGAGCACATCGCGTCGCCGCACCATCCGACCGCGCCGCTGGCCGCGCAACTGGAAGGCGATGGGTCCGACGACGCCAAGCGCTGCCTGGTGATCCAGGCCGTGCTGCTGTGTGCGCTCGGCTGAGAGGCTGAGAGGCCATCGGATGCACCCGCGTGAGGCCCCAAAACAGGCCCAATTTAGGCGCAAAGCGCAGCCGGGGTTGGGCCCCGGCGATGCTTTGC
>JAYSLR010000451.1:0-2196 GCA_043725365.1 Rhizobacter sp.
AGGCACGGACACGACAGGCGCCGCGCGGCGCCCGCCGCGCGGGCCCGCCGCGACGGCCGAGGTCTTCGCACTGGGTTTCTTCATCTGAAAGTCATTTGATCTGAAATCAATTTTTTGCACAAGAGCGGTGCCGATCGCACCAGTGCCTCGCCGCCACGCACCACGCTGTGGCCGAGCGCTTGCGTCGGCGTTCGCCCCGCGCCGGCCTCGACGGCCACTGCGCAATTCCCGGTCCCGCGGCGCGCCCGGGCGAACTGGCACGTTGCGTGCAGACAGATCCCCCATCCCCCATGGAGGTCGTCGCGATGATTGTGGTCCCGAAACTGTTGAAGCACTGGTTGTCGATCGCGCCGCTGGCGATGTCACTGAGCGGCGCGCTGTACGCCGAAACGGTGGCGCGCTACGGCATCTCGATGGCCGACATCCCGCTCACCACCGGCCAGCCCGATCGCGGCGCCGGGGCCTACCAGTTCACCGGCCACACGATCTACGACCCGCTGATCGCGTGGGAGGCCAACATCGGCACACGCCCGGGCAAGCTGATCCCCGGCCTGGCCACCGAATGGAAGGTCGATGCGAAGGACCAGAAGGTCTGGCGCTTCACGCTGCGCCGTGGCGTGAGGTTCCACGACGGCTCCGACTTCAAGGCCGACGCGGTGATCTGGAATCTCGACAAGGTGCTGAACGACAAGTCGCCCCAGTTCGACGCCAAGCAGAGTGCCCAGGTGCGCCCGCGCATCCCGTCGATCGCCTCGTTCAGGAAGATCGACGACTACACCGTCGAGATCACCACCAAGAGCGTCGACGCGCTGTTCCCGTACCAGCTGCCGTGGTTCCTGATCGGCAGCCCGGCGCAATGGGAGAAGCTCGGCCACGACTGGAACAAGGTCGCTAGCCAACCCTCGGGCACCGGCCCGTTCAGGCTCGACAAGCTGGTGCCGCGCGAACGCGCCGAGCTGGTGAAGAACGCGGCGTACTGGGACAAGACGCGCATCCCCAGGACCGACCGCATCGTGCTGATCCCGATCCCCGACGCCGTGACGCGCACCAACGCGCTGCTGAACGGCCAGGTCGACCTGATCGAGACGCCGCCGCCCGACATGGCGCCGCAGCTCAAGGCGCAGGGGTTCAGGCTGGTGCAGAACGTCACGCCGCACGTGTGGCCGTATCACTTCTCGACCCAGCCGGGTTCGCCGTGGGCCGACCTCCGGGTGCGCAAGGCCGCGAACCTGGCGATCGACCGGGACGCGATCGTCAAGCTGCTCGGCGGTCAGGCCGTCGCCGCGAAGGGCCAGCTCGACAAGTCGAGCCCGTGGTTCGGCAAGCCGAGCTTCGACCTGAAGTACGACCTGCCCGCGGCGCGCGCGCTGATGGCGCAGGCCGGCTACAGCAAGGCCAACCCGCTGAAGGCCAAGATCATCATCGCGCAGGGCGGCACCGGCCAGATGCTGTCGCTGCCGATGAACGAGTTCATCCAGCAAAGCCTCGCGGAGATCGACATCCAGGTCGAGTTCGAGGTCGTCGAGCTCGAGAACCTCTACCTGCACTGGCGCGCCGGCGCGAAGGCGGAAATGAACGCCGGCAAGGGCATCACCGCGATCAACCTGGGCTATGTGACGGCCGACCCGTTCTACGCACTGACGCGCTTCGCCGCGGCCAAGTACATCGCACCGAACGGCGTGAACTGGGGCGGGTACGACAACCCGAAGGTCAACGAGGCCATCGACAAGATCGGTGCGACCTTCGACACCCGGCAGCAGGACAAGCTGCTGACGTTCGTGCACGAGCAGATGGTCGACGACGCGCTGATGCTGTGGGTGGTGCACGACACCAACCCGCACGCGCTGTCGCCCAAGGTCAAGCAGTTCGTGCAGGCCCAGCACTGGTTCCAGGACCTGACCACGATCGGCATGTAGGCCCGTGTTCGCGTATCTGCTGAAGCGGCTGCTCTACACGCTGCCGATCGCGCTCGGCGTGTCGCTGGTGTCGTTCACGCTGGTCTACCTGGC
Source organism: Rhizobacter sp. (assembly GCA_043725365.1). GTDB lineage: Bacteria > Pseudomonadota > Gammaproteobacteria > Burkholderiales > Burkholderiaceae_C > LMDS01. Next base: position 2,010 of record JAYSLR010000451.1, read on the forward strand.
ACCGGGCGACCCGCTGAACGCGATCGCGCCGGCCGACGCGCCGGCCGACGTGATCGAGGCCCTGAAGGTCACGTACGGCCTGGACCGGCCGATGCCGGTGCGCTACGCGCTGTGGCTGGGGCGCGCGCTGCACGGCGACCTGGGCGCGTCGATCGCGACCGGGCGATCGGTCGCCTCCGAGGTGATG
>JAYSLR010000452.1:0-7291 GCA_043725365.1 Rhizobacter sp.
AGCGACTTGCCCTTGACCCACTCGGTGACCAGCGAGCTCGACGCGATCGCCGAGCCGCAGCCATAGGTCTTGAACTTGGCGTCCTCGATCAGGCCCGTCTGCGGATTGACCTTGATCTGCAGCTTCATCACGTCGCCGCAGGCCGGCGCACCGACCATGCCGGTGCCGACCGTGTCGTCGCCCTTGTCGAACGAACCGACGTTGCGCGGGTTCTCGTAATGCTCGACCACTTTTTCGCTGTATGCCATGTCGTACTCCTGGTCTGTCCCGGGTCGCGCGCTCAGTGCGCCGCCCACTGGATCGTGCTGATGTCGATGCCGTCCTTGTGCATCTCCCACAGCGGGGAAAGGTCGCGCAGCTTGGCGACGCGGTCTTTCAAGGTCGTGATGACGTAGTCGATCTCCTCGACGGTCGTGAAGCGGCCGATCGTCATGCGCAGGCTCGAGTGCGCCAACTCGTCGCTGCGGCCGAGCGCGCGCAGCACGTAGCTCGGCTCCAGGCTCGCGGAGGTGCAGGCCGAACCCGACGACACCGCGATGCCCTTGATGCCCATGATCAGCGACTCGCCTTCGACGAAGTTGAAGCTCATGTTGACGTTGTGCGGCACGCGCTGCTCGGCATGGCCGTTCAGGAAGGTCTGCTCGATGTCCTTCAGCCCGTCGATCAGGCGCTGCGACAGCATGCGGATGCGCTCGCGTTCGACGCCCATCTCGGCCTGCGCGATCGCATAGGCCTCGCCCATGCCGACGATCTGGTGCGTCGCCAGCGTGCCCGAACGCATGCCCCGCTCGTGGCCGCCGCCGTGCATCTGCGCCTCGATGCGCACACGCGGCTTGCGGCGCACGTACAAGGCGCCGATGCCCTTGGGGCCGTAGGTCTTGTGCGAGGCCAGGCTCATCAGGTCGACCGGCAGCTTGGCCAGGTCGATGTCGACCTTGCCGGTGGCCTGCGCCGCATCGACGTGGAAGATGATGCCGCGCTCGCGGCACATGCTGCCGATCGCCTCGATGTCCTGGATCACGCCGATCTCGTTGTTGACGAACAGCACCGAGACCAGGATCGTGTCGGGCCGCAGCTCGGACCGGAGCTTGGCCAGATCGACCAGGCCGTCTTCCTCGACGTCGAGGTAGGTGACCTCGAAACCCTGGCGCTCGAGTTCGCGCATCGTGTCGAGCACGGCCTTGTGCTCGGTCTTCAGCGTGATCAGGTGCTTGCCGCGCGTCTTGTAGAACTGCGCCGCGCCCTTCAGCGCGAGGTTGATCGACTCGGTCGCGCCTGAGGTCCAGACGATCTCGCGCGGGTCGGCACCGACCAGCGCCGCGACCTGTTCGCGCGCCTTCTCGACCGCGGCCTCTGCCTCCCAACCCCAGGCGTGGCTGCGCGACGCCGGGTTGCCGAAGTGCTCGCGCAGCCAGGGGATCATCACGTCGACGACGCGCTGATCGACCGGCGTGGTCGCGCCGTAGTCCATGTAGATCGGGAAGTGCGGGGTCATGTCCATGCGAGTTTGTCCCGGCGGCGCGGTGGCACCGCGCGCCGCTTTCAATCGACCTTTACTTGTTGAACGCCGCGCCGAGCGCGAACACCGAGTTCGGCGCGGTGATCTTGATCGGCTTGACGACCGGCTGCGTCGAGATCGCGCGCTTCACCGGGTGCTCCTCGATCGACACGCCCTTCGCGAGCTGCTCGTCGACGAGCTTGCGCAGCGAGACGGAATCGAGGAACTCGATCATCTTCGAGTTCAGGCTGGCCCACAGGTCGTGCGTCATGCAACGGCCCGAGTCGTCGCCCATGCAGTTTTCCTTGCCGGCGCAGCCGGTCGCGTCGATCGGCTCGTCGACCGCGACGATGATGTCGGCGACCGTGATCGCCTCGGCCTTGCGACCCAGCGAGTAGCCGCCGCCCGGGCCGCGCGTGCTCTCGACGAGTTCGTGGCGGCGCAGCTTGCCGAACAGCTGCTCCAGGTACGACAGCGAAATCTGTTGACGCCCGCTGATCGCTGCCAGCGCGACGGGGCCGGAATGCTCGCGCAACGCGAGGTCGATCATGGCGGTCACCGCGAAGCGGCCCTTGGTGGTCAGACGCATTGAATTCTCCTAAAGTCTCTGGTCGGCAGTTCAGCCACGGAATGGCAACCCCGGCAGACTGACAGCGTCGAAATCCTCGGGTTAACCCGCCCTATTCCGACTAGTTCCGTCAAGTATAGCCGAAGCCGACAAATTCGGTCGAGATTGGCCCGGGAAGTTCCCTTGGATCGACAGGGAAATGGCGGTCCGACGCGACGGTCGCGGCGACCTCAGGAACCGCCTGGTGCCGCGCCCAGCATCACGACATTATCGGTCCCTGGCGCGCCAAAGGCCTGCTCGCGCAGGTGGGCGAGCTGGTCGCGCACCCGCGCCGCCTTCTCGAACTCCAGGTTGCGGGCGTGGTCGAGCATCTGCTTCTCGAGCTGCTTGATGCGCCGGCCCAGGTCCTTCTCGCTCAGCGCCTCGATCGCGGCCGATTCGACCGCCGCCTTCAGGTCGTCCTTCGCGCCCTTGTCGCTGTAGACGCCGTCGATCAGGTCGCGCACCTTCTTGATCACGCTGCGCGGCGTGATGCCCTCGGCCAGGTTGTGCGCGATCTGCCTGGCTCGGCGCCGCTCGGTCTCGTCGATCGCCTTGCGCATCGACTCGGTGATCTTGTCGGCGTACAGAATCGCGCGACCGTTCAGGTTGCGCGCGGCCCGGCCGATGGTCTGGATCAGGCTGCGCTCGGAGCGCAGGAAGCCTTCCTTGTCGGCGTCGAGGATCGCCACCAGCGAGACCTCCGGAATGTCCAGCCCTTCGCGCAGCAGGTTGATGCCGACCAGCACGTCGAAGGTGCCCAGGCGCAGGTCGCGCAGGATCTCGACCCGCTCGACCGTGTCGACGTCGCTGTGCAGGTAGCGCACCTTGACGCCGTTGTCGCTGAGGTAGTCGGTGAGCTGCTCGGCCATGCGCTTGGTCAGCGTCGTGATCAGCACGCGCTCGTGGATTTCGACGCGGTCGCGGATCTCCTGCAGCACGTCGTCGACCTGGTTCGTCGCCGGGCGCACGTCGACCGGCGGATCGATCAAGCCGGTCGGGCGAACCAGTTGTTCGACGACCTGCCCCGCGTGCTGCTGCTCGTAGGCCGCCGGCGTCGCCAAGACGAACATCACCTGGCGCATCTTCTTCTCGAACTCCTCGAACTTCAGCGGCCGGTTGTCGAGGGCGCTGGGCAGCCGGAAGCCGTACTCGACCAGCGTCGTCTTGCGCGCCCGGTCGCCGTTGTACATGCCACCGAACTGGCCGATCAGCGCGTGGCTCTCGTCGAGGAACATCAGCGCGTCGGCCGGCAGGTAGTCGACCAGCGTCGGCGGCGGGTCGCCGGGCATCGCGCCCGACAGGTGCCGGGTGTAGTTCTCGATGCCCTTGCAGTGGCCGACTTCCTGCAGCATCTCCAGGTCGAAGCGGGTGCGCTGCTCCAGACGCTGGGCCTCGACCAGCTTGCCCATCTTCACGAGCTCGTCCAGGCGCTCGCGCAGTTCGGCCTTGATCGTCTCGATCGCGACGACGACGCGCTCGCGCGGCGTCACGTAGTGGCTGCTCGGGTAGACCGTGAAGCGCGGGATCTTCTGCCGGATGCGGCCGGTCAGCGGGTCGAACAGCTGCAGCGACTCGATCTCGTCGTCGAACAGCTCGATGCGGATCGCCAGTTCCGAGTGCTCGGCCGGGAACACGTCGATCGTGTCGCCGCGCACGCGGAAGCTGCCGCGCGAGAAGTCGGTCTCGTTGCGCTGATATTGCATGCGGATCAGCTGCGCGATCACATCGCGCTGACCGAGCTTGTCCTTGACCCGCAAGGTCATCACCATCTTGTGATAGTCGCTCGGGTTGCCGATGCCGTAGATCGCCGAGACGCTGGCCACGATCACGACGTCGCGGCGCTCCAGCAGGCTCTTGGTCGCGCTCAGGCGCATCTGCTCGATGTGCTCGTTGATCGAGCTGTCCTTCTCGATAAACAGGTCGCGCTGCGGCACGTAGGCCTCGGGCTGGTAGTAGTCGTAGTAGCTGACGAAGTACTCGACCGCGTTCTTCGGGAAGAACTCTCGGAACTCGCTGTACAGCTGCGCCGCGAGCGTCTTGTTCGGCGCGAACACGATCGCCGGGCGACCCATCTGGGCGATCACGTTGGCCATCGTGAAGGTCTTGCCCGAGCCGGTCACGCCGAGCAAGGTCTGGAAGCTCAGGCCGTCGCGCAGCCCATCGACCAGCCCGGCGATGGCGGTCGGCTGATCGCCTGCGGGCGGGTACGGCTGGAACAGCTGGAACGGCGAATCGGGATAACTGACGAACCGCCCTTCGGGGGCGGCGTCGGCGGTGGCGGAATCGATGACTTCGGACAGCTCGGCCATGACAGATAAAATCTCCGGGTTTTCCCGTTATTCAACATTGCGGGGCAACCGCGCACCTTAGCGGAATTGCCGGCACCGATCTACTGACAAGGACCGACCATGTCTTCCCTCTTCGCCGCCGTCGAAATGGCCCCTCGCGACCCGATCCTCGGCTTGAACGAGCAGTTCAACGCCGATCCGAACCCGGCGAAGGTCAACCTGGGCGTCGGCGTCTACTTCGACGACAAGGGCAAGCTGCCATTGCTGAAGTGCGTGCAGGAAGCCGAGAAGATGATGATGGAGGCGCCGAAGGCAAGGGGCTATCTGCCGATCGACGGCATCGCGGCCTACGACCAGGCGGTGCAGGGCCTGGTGTTCGGCGCCGACAGCGCGGCCGTGAAGGCCGGCCGCGTCGCCACGGTGCAGGCCCTCGGCGGCACCGGCGGCCTGAAGGTCGGCGCCGACCTGCTCAAGCGCATGAACCCGGGTGCGACCGTGCTGATCAGCGACCCGAGCTGGGAGAACCACCGCGCACTGTTCGAGGGCGCCGGCTTCGCGGTCGGCCAGTACCCCTATTACGACGCCTCGAAGCGCGACATCGACTTCGACGGCATGCTCGCTGCGCTCGACCGGGCCGCGGCGGGCACGATCGTCGTGCTGCATGCCTGCTGTCACAACCCCACCGGCTACGACATCACGGCCGACCAATGGGCGCGGGTGGTGGCGGTCGTGAAGGCGCGGGGCCTGGTGCCCTTTCTCGACATGGCCTACCAGGGCTTCGGCGAAGGCATCCAGGAAGACGGCGCGGTCGTCGGCCAGTTCATGGACGCCGGCCTGGCGTTCTTCGTCGCGACCAGCTTCTCGAAGAGCTTCTCGCTGTACGGCGAGCGCGTCGGCGCGCTCAGCGTCGTCTGCGAATCGAAGGAAGAAGCCGCGCGCGTGCTCAGCCAGCTCAAGCGCGTGATCCGCACCAACTACTCGAACCCGCCGACGCATGGCGCGCAGGTCGTCGCGCTGGTGCTGACGACGCCGGCGCTGCGCGCGATGTGGGAGGAGGAGCTTGCCGGCATGCGCTCGCGCATCAAGGAGATGCGCGTGGCGCTGCAGTCCCGGCTGCGGGCCGCCGGGCTGAAGCAGGACCTGGGCTTCATCACGCGCCAGAAGGGCATGTTCAGCTATTCCGGGCTGGGCAAGGAGCAGATGCAGCGGCTGCGCAGCGAATTCGGCATCTACGGCGTCGATTCCGGCCGCATCTGCGTCGCGGCGCTGAACAGCGGCAACATCGACGCGACGGTGGCCGCGATCGTCAAGGTCTCGGCCTGATACGGCGCAAGTGGGTGGGCACAAGCCCCGAAACGGGGCACTGATCCGGGTTTCACCCCGGATGCCGGCGCTGCAAGATCGTGCATGCGCGCCTAGAATGCTGCGTTGCACAAAAGGTTTGCCGCACGGTCGCCAGGCCTGCGCCGATTCACCCACCAGGTCTTGAGATGCTGTATCAGCTCTATGAAACGCAGCGTGCATTGCTGAGTCCGTTCGCCGAATTCGCGAGCGCGACCTCCAAGCTCTACAACCACCCGCTGTCGCCATTCGCGCACACCCCCGGTGCGCAGCGCGTCTCGGCCGGTCTCGACCTGATGCACCGGCTGTCGAAGGAGTACGAGAAGCCGGCGTTCGGCATCACCTCGGCGAAGGTCGACGGCATCGACGTGGCAGTCCAGGAACAGGTCGCGCTCGCCAAGCCGTTCTGCCGCCTGCTGCGCTTCAAGCGCTTCACCGACAACGTCGGCGTGCTCACCAAGCTGAAGGGCCAGCCGACCGTGCTCGTGGTCGCGCCGCTGTCGGGCCACCACTCGACGCTGCTGCGCGAGACGGTGCGCGAGTTGCTGAAGGACCACAAGGTCTTCATCACCGACTGGACCGACGCCCGCATGGTGCCCGCCGAGGCCGGCCCGTTCCACCTCGACGACTACGTGACCTATGTGCAGGAGTTCATCCGTCACATCGGCCCCGAGGTGAACGTGATCTCGGTGTGCCAGCCGACCGTGCCGGTGCTCGCGGCGATCTCGCTGATGGCCAGCCGCGGCGAGCCGACGCCGCGCACGATGACGATGATGGGCGGCCCGATCGACGCGCGCAAGAGCCCGACCGCCGTCAACAACCTGGCGACGAACAAGACCCACGAGTGGTTCGAGAACAACGTGATCTATCGCGTGCCGACCAACTTCCCCGGCAGCGGCCGGCCGGTCTATCCGGGCTTCCTGCAACACACCGGGTTCGTCGCGATGAACCCGGACCGCCACCTGAGCTCGCACTACGACTACTTCCTGGACCTGGTGCGCGGCGACGACGACAGCGCCGAGTTCCACCGCGACTTCTACGACGAGTACAACGCGGTGCTCGACATGCCGGCCGAGTACTACCTCGACACGATCAAGGTCGTGTTCCAGGACTTCGCGCTCGTCAACGGCACCTGGCACGTGAACGGCGAAATGGTGCGCCCGCAGGACATCAAGACCAGCGCGCTGCTGACGATCGAGGGCGAGCTCGACGACATCTCCGGCGCCGGCCAGACGCGCGCCGCGCACGCGCTGTGCACCGGGATCCCGAAGAGCCGCCAGTTCCACTACGACGCGATCGGCGCCGGCCACTACGGCATCTTCTCGGGCCGACGCTGGCGCGAAAAGGTGTACCCGCAGGTGCGCGATTTCATCGCCGCGCATCAGGACGCGCTGGCGACTGAGAAGCCGGCTCGCAGCGCAAGCTCTCGTCACGGCCACGGCGCCGCGCATGTCAACGGCGCGGCGAAATCGAGGGCGGCGCGCCACGGCGCGGCGGTGCGCCAGAAGGCGGCGTAGCGCTGTCGCGGTGTCGCGGTGAACCCGATAATGAACG
>JAYSLR010000453.1:0-13981 GCA_043725365.1 Rhizobacter sp.
GGCACCGAGATCAGGTCGCAGGGCGGGTGCATCAGCTCGCGGTAGAGCTCGGGGAAGCGCAGGTCGTAGCAGACGCTCAGGCCGACCCGGACGTGCCCCGCCTGCAGCGTCGTCGGCGTGCCGCCGGCGCGGATCGTGCGGCCCTCGTCGTAGTGGTCGCGCTCGCTGTCGAACTTGAACAGGTGGATCTTGTCGTAGCGCACCGCGAGCGTGCCGTCGGGGGCGTAGACGCAGTTCGCGTTGAGCACGCGCTCGGGGTCGTCGGTGCGGATCGGCAGCGTGCCGCCGATCAGCCAGACGCGGTGCTCGCGCGCCGCATCCGAGAGCATGCGCTGGATCGGGCCGTCGCCCGGCGCTTCGGCGACCGCGAGCTTGTCGCGGTCGCTGCGACCCATCACGCAGAAGTACTCGGGCAGCGCCACCAGAGCGGCGCCGGAATGCGCCGCCTCGGCGATCAGGCGGCGGGCGGTGTCGAGGTTGGCCTCGACGCGGGTCGTGGACACCATCTGCAGCGCGGCGATCTTCATGCGGGCCTCGCGAATCCAGTCATCACTTCTTCGGCGCGGCCGAGGCGGCGGCCTCGGGCGGCTGCACATCATCGCCCAACTTGCGCTCGACACGCTCGACCTTCGGATCGGCCCACGGCCCGCTGAGGTGGAACTCGCGCGTGCCGGCGGCCGTCAGCGGCTTCTTCAGCAGCGCCTGCGCGAGGAACGCGCCCAGGCCGATGGCCGGGTTGATCACCGCGTAGGCGAGCGCCGCGGTGCCGGCGTTGATCTCGGGCACGACGACGACGCGCAGGTCCTGGCTCTCGTGCTCGATGTCGGCGCTGCCCTCCATCAGCACCAGCGCCTGCACGCCGCGCATGCGCAGGTTGTTGGTCTTGGCCACGCCCTGCGCGATCGTCACGTCGCCGGTCAGGCTGTCGAACGCGAAGCCTTCCTGGAACAGGTCGCGGAAGTCCAGCGACAGCCGCCGCGGCAGCGACTGCAGGCTGAGCACGCCGAGCAGCCGCGCCGCGCCGGGGTCGACCTTCAGGAACTGGCCCGAGTCGACCGCGACGTTGATCTGCCCGGCCAGGCTCGGGTAGTCGAGCGCGAACGGCGAGCCCTGCCACGCGATCTGGCCCGAGAGCTGCCCCTTGCCGCCGCGCACCGCCTTCGGCGTGCCCAGGCGCGCGAGCAGGGCGCCGCTGTCGCCGATCTGCAGCTTGAAGTCCATCACCGCGCGCCGTGGCGCCGGCGCACCGCGCGGCGTCGCCGCGCCGACCGCGTCCCAGTGGCCGGTCGCGGTCAGCTGCGCCTCGGGCGTGGTGATGTTGAATTTCGACAGCTCCCAGTCGCGCCCCTGCGCACCGGCCCGGTTGACGGCCTCGATCTCGACGTGGCCGAGTTGCTTGCCGCGCAGTTCGAAATTGTCGACGACGACGTCCAGCGCCGGCAGCGTCGCCGGCTGCTGGTCGAGCAGGCTCTCGACCTGCGCGTCGTCGCCCTTGGGCAGCGACAGCCGCGACAGCCGCGCATAGACGCGCCCACCGGCCGTCGCCGCGCCGCCGCGCCCGCTCGGCACGCGGTACGCGATGTAGCCGTTGAGCTGGTCGGCGTCGACGTTGGCGCGCCAGACCCCGGCGTCCTGCGACAGCCCGGCCGAGACGTGCGTCAGGCGCCGCGGGCCGGCGACCAGCTCCTGCACGCGCAGGCCGATCGAGTCGGGCAGGTAGGCCGACGACGACGACGTTCCGTCGCCGGCCTCGCCGCTGCCCAGCAGCCGGTCGCTGGCGGCCTCCCAGTCGTCGGTGACCAGCCGGTTCAGGTTGATGCTCGCCGCCACGCCGCTGGCCGGCTCGGGGGCGGCCTCCATCACGCCGACGCCGCCGCGCAGCACGCGCGGCCGCTCGCCGGAGAGGTCGCGAACGTACTGCGCCTTGATCAGGTTGCCGAGCTCGAAGCGCAGCGTGTCGCGCGGCGCCGCGGCCGGCGCGGTGGCGTCGCCGCTGGTCGAGAAGCGCAGCGCCAAGGGGGTCTCGGCCGCCTTCGCCAGCGGCGCCGGCAGGTTGATCGCGAGGCCGACGAGGTTGCTGGTGATGTTCAGTTCGGTCTGGCCGCGCGCGAACTCCAGGCTCGCGCGGTAGCCGGTCTGCCCGGCGAGCGCGCCGGCGGCGCGCGCCAGCGCGCCGAGCTCGGTGCTGCGGCGCAGCCCGTCGGCGGTGACCGTGCCCTGGCCGTTGAAGCGCACCGTGCCGCCGGCTTGGGTGCCGCCGTCGAAGCTCACGTCGCCGCCGTAGATCTTCGCGCCGCCGCCGACGACCGCGAAGCCCTTGTTCGTGAAGTCGATCCGGCCGCGCGCGCCGGCCAGCGCCGGGCTCTCCGGCGTGATTCGCAGGTCGTTGGCGGCGAGCGCGACGCTGCCCTTGACGGTCGCCGCCGGCACGTTCTTCAGCGGGATGCCGAGGTTCAGCGTCAGGTCGGCCGCGCCGGTGGCGGTGCTCGCCGCCAGCGCCTTGTCGATCCAGCCGCCGATCGGCGAGGCGTTGACGATGCGCAGCACCTCGGCGAGCGGCCCGCGGCCGGTCGCGTCGAGGGTCAGCACCGGGTCGGCGTCGAGGTGGCGGATCGCGACCTGCACCTTGGGCCAGTCGACGCCACCCAGCCGGGTGCGGCCATTGCGCAGCTCCAGCGTGCCGCGTTCGAGCAGCAGCTCGACGTCGGTGTTGCTCAGCGCCGGCCACGGCGATTCGAACGCGGGCGTGCCGGCATCGGCCGGCGTGCTCGGCACGAACGCGAAGCTCGCGTCCTCGATCTTCGCGCCGATGCGGAACTCGCCGTCCTGGCCGGGCTTCGCGTTGAAGAACGGAAAGGCCGCGAGGTCGCCCTTCACGTGGAAGCTCGCGCTCGCGATCCTGCCGCCCTGCACCGCGTGTTCGAGGTAGGTGCGCGTGCCCTTCGGCAGGCCCAGCGGCAAGTAGCGGTAGGTGTTCTTCGCGACGCCGTTGGCGAGCCTGGCATCGAGCTCGAGCCGGCCCGGGAAGCGGCTGCCGCGCGTCGCGCCGCTGTCGGCGCCGGTGCTCCACAGCGCCGTCAGATCGCCGCTCGCATCGGCATTCGAGAAACGAGCGGCGCGGACCTGCACGCTCAGCTTCGGCGCGGCGCCGACGCCCTTGGCCGGCTCGACCTTCCACGCCAGCTGCGCGCTCAGCTGGTCGAGCACCAGCAGCGGGTCCTCGAACACCCCGGGCAGCTCGATCGCGCCGCCGTTGATCGCGAGCTGCGCGCTGCCGCCGGCGTCGCTCGCGTCCCACTGCACGGTGGCGCCGCGCAGGCCGGGGCGGCCGATGCCGCGCGGGGCGTCGGCCGCGCGCGACGCGAGTGCCAGGCCGCCGACCCGGCCCTTCGTGCGGTAGTGCGTCGGCGCGTCCAGCGGGCCGTCCCATGAGGCCGCGAGGTCGGTGATCAGGCCCTTCGGGGCGGTCTCGGCGAGCAGCTTGCGCAGCGCGTCGCCGAACGGCACGCGCGACGCGACCTGCGCCATCAGCGCGAGATCGAGGCGCTGCGCGCTGAACTCGCCGCCGCTCGCGGGTTGCCCCTCGCGCTGGCGCCAGGCGAGCGCCATGTCGCCTTGCGGCCAGCGGATGTCGTCGCCGGTCTCGAACGTGAAGTGCTGCAGCGCCAGGCTGATGCCTTCGTCGCTGCGCCGCGCGACCAGCCGGCCTTCGACCTCTGCGACGGCGAGCGGGTCGACGCTCGGCGCGAGCCGCAGGCTGACCGCGCGCAGCGCCATGTCGACGGTGGCGCCGACCGGCTCGCCGTGCGCCAGGTCGACCCAGCCGCGCAGCGCACCGATGCCCTCGCCGATCTCGAACGGCAGCGTCACGTGCTGGCGCAGCGCGTGGACGTCGGCGCGCGGCAGGTTCGCATAGACGCTGCCGTTCCAGCGCCGCCAGTCGCCGCGGCGCGCCAGCAGCGGCTGCGTGAAGCGCCCGACCACGCTGAAGCGGTCGCCCCATTCCGGCGGCGGCGTCGCGTCGAGGCGCATCTCGTGCTGGCGCAGGCCGTTGCGCACGACCAGTTGCACGTCGGTCAGTGCCAGCGGGTCGGCGCCGCGCAGCTCGTCGGTCCAGCGCAGCGAACCGCCGCGGACCACGAACTCGCCCTGCCCGAAGAACCAGTCGGAGGCCGCGCTGCCGTTGCCGACCTCGGCGCCGCTGAAGTCCAGGCCGGCGACGAAGATGCGGCCGGCCTTGTCGCGCCGTACCTCGAGTTGTGCGCCGTCGATCAGCAGCTGCTCGAAGCGCAGGTTCAGCGACAGCAGCGAGCGCGGCGACAGCGCCGCGAACACGCGCGGCAGGCGCAGCGCGGGCTGCTGGTTCGGGTCCAGCAGCACCACCTCGCGCAGCTCGAACGACGGCACCCAGCCACCCGATCGAACCACGATCTGGCCGATGCGCACCGGCACGCCGAGCGCCTGGCTGGCGCGCTGCTCGATCGGCTCACGCCATTGCTGGATGTGGGGCAGAATCCCCCAATGCAGAGTCAGCCACGCGATCAGCAATAGGCTCCACGCGGTGACGATCAAGGCCAGCGAAACGCGCGCGATCCAGCGCACGAGCTGCCACGCGGCGGCAACGCGGTCGGCGCTGAACCTCCATGATGTCCGGGGGGCGGCGGTCACGTCGGGGTGGGTCGTGGCAGGCGGGATCAATGACATGAAAACATCGGTGCGCCAGCCACGGATTGGGCATTTCGGCGGTCGGCGACCTGCCCATCGGCACGTCGCCCGCGAGGCCGTCGGCGCTCGCCGCTGACGGGTCAATCTAGCACAGAGCCTCGCCGCGCCCCATGGGTTCCCGCACCGCCCCCACCATCACCACCGCCGACCGGCCGGTCGCGCCCGCTGTCGCGGCGGCGGCCGGCGCGAGCGCCGCGCACAGCCGCTTTGTCCAGCGCATCCGCCGGCGCTACGCCGCCGAGCTGCCGCTGCTCGCCCCCGGCCTGCCGGCGCGCGCGCCCATCGACGCGCTGATCGAGCGGCTGATGGCCGACGGCCGCGGCCTGGCCAGCGCGATGCGGGTGGCACGCCAGCTCGTGCTGGAGCGGCTCGCGGTGCTCGATGTCGAACAGGGCGCGCCGATGCCCGACGTGACGCGCGCGATGACCGAGCTGGCCGAGAGCACGCTGAACCGGGCGCTCGCGCAGGCGCAGCAGGACCACGACGCGCGTTACGGCGCGCCGCGCAACGCCGCCGGCGAACGCATCGACTTCTGGGTCGTCGGCATGGGCAAGCTCGGCGCGCGCGAGTTGAACGTGTCGTCCGATATCGACCTGGTCTACGTCTACGAGGAAGACGGCGAAACCGACGGCGGCGACGGTGCCCAGCGCATCAGCGCGCACGAGTATTTCTCGCAGGTCTGCAAGAGCCTGTACACGCTGATCGGCGAGACCACCGAGGACGGCTTCGTGTTCCGCGTCGACCTCGCGCTGCGCCCGAACGGCAACTCCGGGCCGCCCTGCGTGAGCCTGGCGATGCTCGAGGAATACCTGCAGGTGCAGGGCCGCGAATGGGAGCGCTTCGCGTGGCTGAAGAGCCGGGTGGTCGCGCCGGGCACGAGCGTGAAGAGCGGCCGCGCGCTGGCGCTGCGAACGCTCGTGACCGCGTTCGTCTACCGGCGCTACCTCGACTACGGCGTGTTCGAGGGCCTGCGCCAGCTGCACGCGAAGGTGCGCGAGGAGGCGCAGCGCCGCGCCGCCGGCCGCCCGGAACGCGCCAACGACGTCAAGCTCTCGCGCGGCGGCATCCGCGAGATCGAGTTCATCGTGCAGCTGCTGCTCGTGGTGCGCGGCGGCCAGTTCCCCGAGATCCGCACGCGCTCGACGCTGAAGGCGCTCGCCAAGCTCACGGCCGGTGGGTTGATGAAGCCGGCGAGCGCGGCGCGCCTGGCCGAGGCCTACGAGCTCCTGCGCCGCATCGAACACCGCATCCAGTACCTCGACGACCAGCAGACGCACCTGCTGCCCACCGCCGACGGCGACCTCGCCTGGATCGCGCGCAGCCTGGGCTTCGGCGGCCGCGGCGACGGCGCGAACAACGACACCCCGGCCTGCGACCTGCTCGACCTGCTCGGCGCGACGCGCGAGTTCGTCGCGATGGAGTTCGACGCGCTGCTGCACGACGGGCGCACGCCGGCCGCCAGTCCGGGCACCTGCCGCAACGGCAACTGCGGTGCGCCGGCGCAGCCGATCGACAGCGAGGCCTTCCTCGAGCAGCTGCCGGCCGAGCTCGCCGCACGCGTGCAGACCTGGCGCGAACAGCCGCGCATCCAGATGCTGCGCGACGACAGCAAGCGGCGGCTGGCACGGCTGATCAAGCGCGCGGCGCACGCGGTGCGCGACGGCGACTGCACGATGGACGCGGCGGTCTGCTTCATCGACTGGGTCGAGCCGCTGCTGCGGCGCGAAAGCTACCTCGCGCTGCTGGTCGAGCGGCCCGAAGTGCATGCGCGGCTGCTGCGGCTGCTGGGGCTGGCGCGCTGGCCGATGCGCTACCTGATGCTGCACCCGGGCGTGATCGACGAGCTCGCCGACGAGCGGCTGCTGCACGGCCGCTTCGAGCCGGCCGCGTTCGCCGCCGAGCTCGAGGAGCGCCACGCGGCCTGGGAGCGCTCCGGCCAGGCCGACGAGGAGTCGCTGCTCGACACCCTGCGCCGCGCGCACCACGCCGAGGTCTTTCGCACGCTGGTGCGCGATGTCGAGGGCCACATCACGGTCGAGCAGGTGGCCGACGATCTCTCGGCACTGGCCGACGCGACGCTGTGCCTGGCGCTGCGCTGGGCCTGGAAGCACCTGAAACAGGCCCACCTGGCCGAGCCGCGGCTGGCCGTCATCGCCTACGGCAAGCTCGGCGGCAAGGAGCTCGGCTACGGCAGCGACCTCGACGTCGTGTTCCTCTACGACGATGCCGGTGAAGCGGACACCGACCGGGCCGCCGAGATCTACGGCGCCTTCGTGCGCAAGGTCATCAACTGGCTGACGCTGCGCACCGCGGCCGGCGAGTTGTTCGACATCGACACCGCGCTGCGGCCGAACGGCAACTCCGGGCTGCTCGTGACCTCGCTCGCGTCGTTCGAGCGCTACCAGAGCGGCCGCGGCAGCAATACCGCGTGGACCTGGGAGCACCAGGCGTTGACGCGCGCGCGCTGGTGCGCCGGCTGGCGCGCGCTCGAGCCGGCGTTCGACGCGGTGCGCCGCCGCGTGCTGTGTGCGCCGCGCGACGCCGACGCGCTGCGCACCGAGGTGCGCGCGATGCGCGAGAAGGTGCGCGACGCGCACCCGATCCGCGGCGGCCGCTTCGACGTCAAGCACAGTGCCGGCGGCATGATGGACGCCGAATTCGCGGTCCAGTACCTCGTGCTCGCGCACGGCGCCACGCACCCCGGGCTGCTCGACGACGTCGGCAACATCGCGCTGCTGCAGCGCGCGCAGGATGACGGGCTGCTGCCCGGCGCGGTCGGCAGCGCGGCGGCCAACGCCTACCGCGAACTGCGCCGCGCCCAGCACAAGGCGCGGCTGGACGAGCAGCCCACGCAGGTCGAGCCCGATTCGATGGCGGCGCAGCGCGATGCGGTGCTGGCCCTGTGGCAGGCCGTGTTCGGCGCGCCCGCCGACACGGCCCCGGCGGCGCGGCCGGCCCCGTGACGCGCGGCAGCCGCGCCTGGATCGGCCTGGCGATCCTGCTCGGCGCGTGCGCGCTGGGGGGTTGGGCGCTGCCGCGCGAATCGCTCGACTGGCAGCCGGCGCTCGCGACGCGCGAACCGTGGCGCGCCGTCAGCGCGGTGGGCGTGCACTACAGCCTGCAGCACCTCGCCGCGAACCTCGCCGGCGCGGCGCTGGCCGGCGCGCTCGGCGCGGTCGCGCAGGTGCCGGTGCGCCTCGCGTGGGCCTGGCTCGCGGCCTGGCCACTGACCCAGCTCGGCCTGCTCGTGCGGCCCGACCTGGCGCATTACGGCGGGCTGTCCGGCGTGCTGCATGCGGGCGTCGCCGCGGTCGGCATGTTCCTGGTGATCGCCGGCACGCGGGCCCAGCGCTGGGTCGGCGGCGCGGTGCTGCTCGGGCTGGGCGCGAAGATCGCGAGCGAGTCGCCCTGGGGCGCGGCGCTGCGCCACCCCGCGGGCTGGGACATCGCGGTGGCCCCGCTCGCGCACGCGTCCGGCGCGCTGGCCGGCGCGCTCTGCGCGACCATCGCGCTGCGGCTGCCGCACCGTGCCGCTGCGCCCGAGAGAACATGACCGACCGCAAGAGCCATCTCGACACGCTGGCCGTGGCCTCGCTGGTCGCGTGCTGCTTTCTGTGGGGCCTGAACCAGGTCGCGGCGAAGGCCGCGCTGCCCGAGGTGCCGCCGCTGTGGCAGGCGGCGGCGCGCTCGCTCGGTGGCACGGTGCTGGTGGCGGCGTGGTCGCGGTTGCGCGGCATCCGCCTGTTCACCCGCGACGCGACGCTGCCCGGCGGCCTGCTGGCCGGCACGCTGTTCGCGGCCGAGTTCCTGTGCATCTTCGTCGGGCTGCAGTTCACGAGCGCGTCGCGGATGGTGGTGTTCATCTACATCTCGCCCTTCGTCGTCGCGCTGGGCATGCCGTTCATCGCGCGCGCGGAGGCGCTGTCGCGCGTGCAGCTGGCGGGCCTGCTGCTGGCATTCGCCGGCGTCGCCTGGGCCTTTGCCGAGGGCTTCACGCACCCTGCCGCCGGCGCCCGGCAATTGCTCGGCGACGGCCTGGGCGTGCTCGCCGGCGTGCTGTGGGGCGCGACGACGCTGGCGATCCGCGGCACGAACCTGTCGGGCGCGCCGGCCGAGAAGACGCTGCTGTACCAGCTCGCCGTCTCGGGCGTGCTGCTGTGGCTGGCCGCCCTTGCGCAAGGCACGCCGCTGCCGACGCACCTGTCGATGCTGGCCTGGGCGTCGCTGGGCTTCCAGATCGTGATCGTCACCGCGCTGAGCTACCTCGTCTGGTTCTGGCTGATCCGCACCTACCCGGCGACGCGCCTCGCCTCGTTCACGCTGCTGACCCCGGTGTTCGGGCTGTTGCTCGGCGCAGCGCTGCTGGGCGAGCCGATCACGGCACGACTCGTGGTCGCGCTCGCCGCGGTCGCGACCGGCATCGTGCTGGTGAACCGGCGATGATCGAATCGGCCGCGCTGCGCCTCGTGCTGCGCGTCGCGCTGTGCGCGGCGCTGTCGTGGGGCGTGTGGCGCGTGCTCGGCCTCGCGCCGATGGTGGCGACCGCGCCGCTGTGGGGCCTGGCCCTGGCCAAGCCGCTGATCGACCTCGCGAGCGACGCGGGCCACGGCATGCGCCGCCACGTGTGGAAGCCGCTCGAAGGCCGGCACTTCGTGTTCCGCGGCATGCCGCTGCAGGTGCTCGAGGACGCCGACCACCGGCGCTGGGTGCGCGCCGCCGACGTGCGCCGCATCGTCGGGCGCACCGCCACCGACGGCGCGCTCGCGCTGACGTACCCGAACGGCTGGCGCGCGTTCGGCCAGCCGGCCGAGCCGCATTTCAGCGACGACGCGCTGATCGCGCACCTGGCCAAGGAGAGCTCGCCGCAGGCGCTGCGCTTGCGGCACTGGGCCGAGCGCGAGATCGCGTTCCCGGCGCAGCGCCTGCGCGAGCGGCTGGGCATCCGAACCGAGGCACCGGACTTCGTCGCGAGCGACTAGAGCGGGAATCTTCAGGCGCGGATGCGAGCGACCAGTGCCGTGGTCGAATAGCCGTCGACGAAACCGAGCGCGCGCGCGTCGCCGCCCCAGCTGCGCACCCAGGTCGTCTCTTCGAGCGCCTCGATGTCGTAGTCGCCGCCCTTCACGTACAGCTGCGGCCGCACCCGCTTCAGCAGCTCGACCGGCGTGTCCTCGTCGAACAGCAGCACCAGGCTGACGCTCTCGAGCGCGGCGAGCACGCAGGCCCGGTCGAGCTCGGCATTCAGCGGCCGATCCGGGCCCTTGCCGAGCCGGCGCGCCGAGGCGTCGCTGTTCAGCCCGACCACCAGGCTCGCACCGAGCGCGCGCGCCTGCGCGAGGTAGCTGACATGGCCGCGGTGCAGGATGTCGAACACCCCGTTCGTGAACACCACCGGCTGCGCCAGCGCTGCGACGCGTGCGGCGAGCTCGGCACGCGGGCAGAGTTTGTCGAGGAAGCCCGGGATCATGCGCAGATTGTCGCCTGCGTGCCAGCCCGCCGCACGCCCGCGCCGATAGACTGCGCGCACCGACCACAAGATTCTGGAGACAGGCGATGATCGTGCTCTGCGGGTTCTCGATTTCGAACTACTACAACAAGGCCAAGCTCGCGCTGCTGGAAAAGGGCGTGCCGTTCACCGAAGAGGTCGTCAAGACCGGCCGCACCGACGAGGCCGTTCTCGACGCGACGCCGCTGGGCAAGATTCCGTTCATCCGCACCGAGCACGGCAGCCTGTGCGAGAGCCAGGCGATCCTCGACTACCTCGAGGCCGCATACCCGAACCCGCCGCTGCTGCCGGCCGACCCGTGGCGCGCGGCCAAGGTGCACGAGCTGACCACCTTCGTCGATCTGCACCTGGAGCTGGTCGCGCGCGAGCTGTACCCGAAGGCCTTCTTCGGCGGCGAGATCAGCGAATCGAACGCGCAGCGCATCCGCAAGCTGCTGACGAAGAACATCGCCGGGTTCCGGCGCCTCGCCAAGTTCGCGCCGTTCGTCGCCGGGACCGAATTCACGCAGGCCGATTGCGCCGCCTGGGCGAGCCTGCCGGTCGTCGCGCTGGCGACGAAGCTGGTCTACGGCGAGGACCTGCTGAGCGCCGGCGGCATCGACTGGAAGGCCTACGCCAAGGTCGTCGGCGAGCGCCCGAGCGCGCAGCGCGTGACCGCCGATCGCAAGGCCGACCAGGAGCGGGCGGCCGCCGCCAAGGCAGGCTGACTCACGCGGGCAGGACGCTCGCGGCCTGGCGCTTCGCAGCCGCGGCGAGCGCTGCCACCATCTCCTTGCGGAAGCGGTTCAGCTCCTGGACGCTGGCGAAGCTGCGCTCCATCAGCAGGCTCATGTTGTGCAGGATGCGCTCGACGACCTTGGTCTCCCAGACGGCGTCGAACTGGATCTGCTTGTCCAGCCATTGCTCCAGCCACTCGGGGTTGGGCAGCCGGCTCTGCACGGTGTCGCGCGGGAACAGCTTGGCGTTGACGTGCAGGTTCGTCGGATGCAGCGCCTGCGCGGTGCGCCGGGCGCTGGCCATCAGCACGCCGACCTTCGCGAACGCCGCGCGCGCCTCGTCGCCGAAGTTCTGCAGCGCACGCTTCATGTAGCGCAGGTAGGCGCCGCCATGGCGTGCCTCGTCACGCGCCAGCGTCTCGTAGATCGCCTGGATCACCGGCTCGGTGTGCCACTCGGCGGCGCGACGGTACCAGTGGTTCAGCCGGATCTCGCCGCAGAAATGCAGCATCAGCGTCTCGAGCGCGGGCGCCGGGTCGAACTCGAAACGCACCGCCTGCAGTTCGGCCTCGGTCGGCACCAGGTCGGGCCGGAAGCGGCGCAGGTACTCCATCAGCACCAGCGAATGCTTCTGCTCCTCGAAGAACCACACGCTCATGAAGCCGCAGAAGTCGGCGTCGTCCTTGTTGTCGCGAAGGAACATCTCGGTGGCCGGCAGCGCCGCCCACTCGGTGATCGCGTTCATCTTGACCGTCTGGGCCTGCTCTTCGGTCAGTTTGCTGGCATCGAAATGGTCCCAGGGGATGTCCTTGTCCATGTTCCAGCGAACCGCTTCGAGCTGCTTGAAAAGTTCGGGGTAGATCATCGCGTGGGTGCCTCGTAGTGGGCGGGATTCTAGTCCGGCCGATGTGACCGATACGCGCGCGCCCGAGCCGCGGATGCCCGCCCGCGCGGGTCGAACCGCGACTGCATCCAATTCGGCCCGGTTCGCGTAAGGCTTTTCGGTGGGCCCGGTTCGGCCCTCATCCGCCACTTCGCGACGCCCATGCCACACCACGATCCCGCCGTTCGGTCGCATTTCTTTACGCACACCGCGACGGAACTCGGCGCGGCGTGCCCCTTCCAATTCAGCAACTCGGTCGCGCCCGGCGCACCGAGCGGTGCATGTCACCCCACTTTTGTTGCGAAGCCACCGATTCGCTTCGGTCGCAATCCCCGGGCGGTTGATCTCCTCCCTCCTCCCTCCCTGATTCCCTCGGGGGCGCTTCGCAGCACTCTTCTTCACGCCGAAGGCCGCGCCACGCGGCCTTCGGCCGTCTGAGGCGGCGATGCGGCGCGTCGCGGTCATCGGATCGGGCATCTCCGGGCTGTCGGTGGCGCACGCGCTGGCCGGCGAGGCGCGGGTCACGCTGTTCGAGGCCGGCGCGCACTTCGGTGGCCACACCCACACCGTCGACCTGACGCTGGACGGCATCACCCACGGCGTCGACACGGGCTTTCTGGTGCTGAACGAGCGCACTTACCCGAACCTGCTGCGCCTGTTCGAGCGCCTCGGCGTGGCGATCGCGAAGTCCGAGATGTCGTTCTCGGCGCAGGTGCCCGACATCGCGCTGGAGTGGAGCGGCAGCGACCTGAACAGCGTGTTCGCGCAGCGCCGCAACCTGCTGCGGCCGCGCTTCTGGGGCATGCTGTCGGATCTGCTGCGCTTCAACCGGCTCGCCACCGCGCTGGCCGCCGGCGGCCGGCTCGACGCGCTCGACGAGCCGATCGGCGACTTCCTCGAACGGCACCGCTTCGGCGCGGCGTTCCGCGACTGGTACTTCCTGCCGATGATCGGCTGCATCTGGTCGTGCCCGGTCGACCAGATGCTGCGTTTCCCGGTCGCGACGATGCTGCGCTTCTGCCACAACCACGGCCTGCTGCAGGTCGCGAACCGGCCGCAGTGGTACACGGTGCGCGGCGGCGCGCGCACCTACGTGCACAAGATGCTGCAGGCGGTGCCGGACGCGCGCCTGAACACGCCGGTGCGGCAGGTGCGGCGGCCGCGCGCGGGCAGCGCCGACGCTGCCGTGCTCGTCAGCACCGACAGCGGCACCGAGCGCTTCGACGACGTCGTGATCGCGAGCCACAGCGACCAGTCGCTCGCGCTGCTGGCCGACCCGAGCCACGGCGAGGCCAGCGTGCTGGGCGCGATCCGCTACCAGTGCAACCGCGCGGTGCTGCACACCGACACCGCGCTGCTGCCGAAGCGTCGTGCCGCCTGGGCCGCCTGGAACTACGAACGCGCCGCGCACGGCCCGCACGAGCACGCGTCGGTGTGCCTGCATTACCTGCTGAACCGCCTGCAGCCGCTGCCGTTCACGACGCCGGTGATCGTGTCGCTGAACCCGGTGCGAGCGCCGCGCGCTGAGACCGTCCACGCCGAATTCGACTACGCGCACCCGGTATTCGACGCCGCCGCGATCCGGGCGCAGCAGCGCGTTCCCGAATTGCAGGGTGTTCGCCGCACCTGGTTTTGCGGCGCCTGGACGCGCTACGGCTTCCACGAGGACGGGCTGCTGTCGGGCCTGGCGGTCGTCGACGGGCTGCGCGCGTCGTGGGCCGCGACCGCGCCGCTGCGGGAAGCCGCATGAACCGCCCGGCGAACACCGCGCTGCTCGGCATCGGCGAAGTGCGTCATGCCCGCCTGCGGCCGGTGGCGAACCGCTTCGCCTACCCGACCTACTTCCTGATGCTGCCGATGCGCAGCCTGCGCGCCCAGCCCTGCGCCGCGCTGCCGCGCAACCGCTTCGGGCTGATCGGCTTCGCCGACCGCGACCACGGCGACGGCCGCGCCGACAGCCTGGCCTGGCTCGACGAGATGCTGCGGCGCGAGGGCGTCGCCGATGCCGACGGCGAAGTCTGGCTGCACTGCTACCCGCGCGTGCTCGGCCACACCTTCAAGCCGGTCAGCTTCTGGTACTGCCATCGCGCCGACGACACGCTCGCCGCGATCGTCGTCGAGGTCAACAACACCTTCGGCGAGCGCCACTGC
>JAYSLR010000454.1:0-2650 GCA_043725365.1 Rhizobacter sp.
TGATCCCGCTCGGCTCGTGCACGATGAAGCTGAACGCGACCAGCGAGATGATCCCGATCACCTGGCCCGAGTTCGCGAACATCCACCCGTTCGCGCCGATCGACCAGCTCGCCGGCTACGAGGAATTGCGCACGCAGCTCGAAGCCTGGTTGTGCCAGGCGACCGGCTACAGCGGCGTGAGCCTGCAGCCCAACGCCGGCTCGCAGGGCGAATACGCCGGGCTGCTGGTGATTCGCGCGTACCACGCGGCGCGCGGCGAGGCGCACCGCACCGTCTGCCTGATTCCCGAGTCGGCGCACGGCACGAACCCGGCGAGCGCGCAGATGGCGGGGCTGCAGGTCGTCGTCACGAAGTGCGACGCCGACGGCAATATCGACCTCGCCGACCTGCGCGCCAAGTGCGAGCTGCATCGCGAGAAGCTGGCCTGCATCATGATCACCTACCCGTCGACCTACGGCGTGTTCGACATCCGCGTGAAGGAGATCTGCGCACTGGTGCACGAGCACGGCGGGCGGGTCTATGTCGACGGCGCGAACATGAACGCCCTCGTCGGCGTGGCCGCGCCGGGCGAGTTCGGCGGCGACGTGAGCCACCTGAACCTGCACAAGACCTTCTGCATCCCGCACGGCGGCGGCGGGCCCGGCGTCGGGCCGACCTGTGTCGTGGCCGATCTGGTGCCCTACCTGCCCGCGCACCGCGCCGCCGGCCTCGGCACCGACATGCAGGTCGGCGCCGATGGACGTCAATCACGGCGCGTGGGCGCCGTGAGTGCCGCACCGCTGGGCAACGCCGCGGTGCTGCCAATCAGCTGGATGTACATGCGCATGATGGGCAGCGAGGGCCTGACCGCGGCGACCGAGGTCGCGATCCTGTCGGCGAACTACATCGCGGCGCGCCTGGCCGATCACTACGACATCCACTTCAGCGGCAACATGGCCGGCATCAGGGGCGGTGGCGTCGCACACGAATGCATCCTCGACCTGCGACCGCTGAAGGAGGCGACCGGCGGCGCCGACGGCATCAGCGCCGAGGACGTCGCGAAGCGCCTGATCGACTACGGCTTCCATGCGCCCACGCTGAGCTTCCCGGTCGCCGGCACGCTGATGGTCGAACCGACCGAGAGCGAATCGCTCGAAGAGCTGGACCGTTTCTGCGACGCGATGATCGCGATCCGCGGCGAGATCGCGAAGGTCGAATCCGGCGCCTGGCCGCGCGGTGACAATCCGCTGAAGACCGCGCCGCACACCGCCGCGGCGCTGCTCGTGAGCGACTGGCCGCACGCCTATTCGCGCGAAGAGGCGGCCTACCCGGTCGCTGGCCTGCGCGGCAACAAGTACTGGTCGCCGGTGGGCCGCGTCGACAACGTGTACGGCGACCGCAACCTGTTCTGCTCCTGCCCGCCGCTGTCCGACTACGAGAGCTGAACCATGGCGGTGTCGGTCTTCGACCTGTTCAAGATCGGAATCGGCCCCAGCAGCTCGCACACGGTCGGTCCGATGCGAGCGGCACGCCTGTTCGCGCTGCGCCTCGAGCACGAAGGCCGACTCGCCGCGACAACCCGCGTCTGCTCACAGCTGTACGGCTCGCTCGGCGCGACCGGCAAGGGCCACGGCACCGACAAGGCGGTGTTGCTGGGTCTGGCGGGTCAGGAGCCGGACACCGTCGACGTCGAACTGATCGGCAGCGCGCTGAAGCGGATCCGCGAAGCCCAGCGCATGGCGCTGCTCGGCACGCACGAGATCGGCTTCAACGAGAAGACCGACCTGATCTTCTACCGCCGCGAGGCACTGCCCTTCCATGCCAACGGCATGCGCTTCACCGCCTTCGATGCGGGCGGCGCGGCGCTGTCGACGCGCATCTACTACTCGGTCGGCGGCGGCTTCGTCGTCAGCGACGAGATCGCGCACGACGGCAGCAAGCAAAAACTGATCGCGCCCGACACCACCGTGCTCGCACACCCGTTCCACAGCGGCGCCGATTTGCTGATGCTGGCGAAGCAGCAGAAATGCAGCGTCGCCGTGCTGATGCGCCGCAACGAGCGCCACTGGCGCAGCGATACGGAGATCGACGCCGGCCTGCTCAGGATCTGGGCCGTGATGCAGGCCTGCGTGGTGCGCGGATGCGCAACCGATGGCGTGCTGCCCGGCGGCTTCAAGGTCAGGCGCCGCGCCGCCGACCTGTACCGCCAGCTCTGCGCCAACCCCGAAGCGGCGCTGCGCGACCCGCTGCAGGTGCTCGACTGGGTCAATCTTTACGCACTCGCCGTCAACGAAGAAAACGCCGCCGGCGGCCGGGTCGTGACCGCGCCGACCAACGGCGCGGCCGGCATCGTGCCGGCGGTGCTGCACTACTACACGCGCTTCGTGCCGGCCGCGAGCGATGCCGGCGTGATCGACTTCTTGCTCACCGCCGCCGCGATCGGCATGCTCTACAAGGAAAATGCGTCGATCAGCGGCGCCGAGGTCGGCTGCCAGGGCGAGGTCGGCGTCGCCTGCTCGATGGCCGCCGGCGCGCTGTGCGCGGTGCTGGGCGGCACGCCGGAGCAGGTCGAGAACGCCGCCGAGATCGGCATGGAGCACCACCTGGGCCTGACCTGCGACCCGGTCGGCGGGCTGGTGCAGATCCCGTGCATCGAGCGCAACGCGATCGC
>JAYSLR010000455.1:0-5265 GCA_043725365.1 Rhizobacter sp.
GCTGCGCCGGCTTCAACGCGGCCAGGCCGATGAAGTAGCCGAAGATGCCGGCGTAGGCGGCGTGGCCGAACACGTCGGACAAGAGGCGCGGGATCATCAGCTGCAGACCGACGCCCTGCCGGTTGGCGATGATCTGCTGCAGCTCGAAGGTCGCGCGCTCGACGCCGACCTTCTTGCCGAGCAGCACGAACAGGTTGTAGATGTCCTGGATCTGCGAGGTGTCCTGCGGCAGCTGGATGCGCAGGCCCTGCTGTTGCAGCAGCATGAGCAGGCCGGCGACGGTCTGCGTGCTGTCGACGATCGTCCCGGGCACGTACTGGAACACGGTCTCGGCGAAAGCGAAGCCGAAGCCCGAGGCGACGCCGATCAGGATGCCGTCGAGCGGATCGAGCACCGCGAACTGGCGCGCCAGGCCGGGGGCGTCGCGCCTGACCATCAGCTTCATGCCGAGGAAGACGCCGAAGAAGACCGGGATCGACTTCAGGCACTCCTCGGGCAGCCCGGCGCGGAAGAACATCTTGACGAAGGCAATGACGACCGTGTCGCCCTTGCCGGCGGAGCCGCCGCCGATGCCGAACAGGCCCTGCAGCATGCCCATCACCGGGCTCGAGACGAGCAGCGCGGTGAACACTGCCACCACCGGCATCAGCCACCAGGCCTTGGGCTTGCCGGCCATCCGGTAGACCCCGAATGCGCCGCCGCCGACGATGCAGAGCGCGAGGACGATCGAGTACATCGGGATGTTGACCGGAATCGCGCCGTACGCCATCACCTGCACGTGCGCCGACGAGCTGCTCATCAGCGTGAAGAGGAACGCGATGACGACGCAGACCACCAGCCCGGGCACGAAATAGGGCTTGGTCATCAGCTCCTGCCACTGGCCGCCGAGCGGCAGCAGCTGGGAGCGGGTCGGCGCCTCGGTGGCGCGCGACTTCATCTCGCCACCGGGGCGCTTGGCCTCGAAGCCGGGGCTCGGGTCGTTGGGTCCGTGCATGCTTTCGCTCCTCTTGCGTTTGCGGCGACGCGCCATCGGGAATCGGCGCGTCATGCCGACCAGGGACGGGCGAGGCGGCCGGATATTCGCGAAGGCTGAAAAAATCGCCGGCACAGGAATTCGCGCCTTCGTTCTGCGTCTCCGGTGGTCGGTACGAACCCGAACGAAGGAACCCGAATGAGCGCCCTGAGGCCCGGCCAGTTGCTGCGCTGCGTGCAATCAAACGCGAGCTGCCGCGTCGAGGCGCTGCTCGGCGAAGGCGGCCAGGGCGAGGTGTATCGGGTCAGCCTGGACGGCCATTCGTACGCGCTCAAGTGGTACAACGACATCGTCCTGCGGGTCGACCGGAGCCTGCGCCGCCGGCTCGAGGTCGCGATCGACCACGGCGCGCCGTCGGCCGAGTTCCTCTGGCCGTTCGAGCTCGTGACGCTGCCCGACGGCTCGCGGCTCGGCTACCTGATGCGGCTGCGCCACCCGGCCTGGCTGAAGATCCAGAGCGTGCTCGCCGAGCAGGTGCGGCCGTCCTTCCGCGCGCTGGCTGTGACCGCGCTGCGCCTGACCAACGCGCTGCTCGCGCTGCACAGCAAGGGCCTCGTCTACCAGGACCTGAACGCCGGCAACGTGTTCTTCGATCCGGAGACCGGCGCGATCGAGATCTGCGACAACGACAACGTCGACATCGACGGCGCGCCGAGCGTGATGGGCGGCGTCTGGGAGTTCCAGGCGCCCGAGGTCGTTCTCCGCCAGGCCGGCCCGTCGCGCGCCACCGACCTGCATTCGCTGGCGGTGATGCTGTTCCGGCTGCTGCACATCGGTCATCCGCTGGTCGGGCGCTGCGAGCTCGCGCATCACAACCTGACCGACCAGTCGGTGCTGCGCCGCATCTTCGGCACCGAGGCGCGCTTCGTGTTCGACCCGCTCGACGATTCGAACCGGCCGCTGCCGGACCGCCACGGCCCGGTGCTCGGGCACTGGGCGATCTACCCGCAGACGCTGCGCGCGCTGTTCGTGCGCGCCTTCACCGAAGGGCTCTACGACCCGGCGCACGGCCGCGTCCAGGAGACCGAATGGCGGCGCGCCATGCAGCAGCTGCACGACGCGGTGCAGACCTGCCCCGCCTGCGGCGCGCAGAACTTCTACGACCCGCAGCGGCTCGCCGAACGGCGCGCCACCCATCCCTGCTGGGGTTGCGGCGCGGCGCTGCTGTCGGCGCCGCCGCGCTTCGGACTGCGCCGTGCGCAGGCGCGGCCGGGCGACGCGCCGGGCAGCGTCGTCGTGCTCGAGCCCGGCGCGCGGCTGACCGGTGGCCACCTGGGCGAGGCCGATGCTACGGCGCTGGTGGCCGAGGTCGCCGGAACGCCGCGCGGGCTGCGCAACCTCGGCCTGCGGCCCTGGTCGGCGCTGCGGCCGAACCATGCGGCAGCGCCGGTCGCCCCCGGCGAGACGATCGCGATCGAGGCCGGGCTGCGCATCGACTTCGGCCGGATGGTCGGCGAGGTCAAGGCCTAAGCGTGCTGTCCTGCACACCCGCCCGCGAACAAATGCGCGGGCGTCGGTAAGGTCGGTCCCCGCTCCGCGTCCCTGCCCGGCATCGGCTACCCAGCCCCTGCATTTTCGGAGCGACGCCATGTCCCAGAACCCCGCCCCGGCGGCGACCACCAGCGGCACCCTGTACGACGCCAACATCGGCACGGCCCTCCGCGCGCTGGTCGACCGCTACGGTGTCTCGCTGATCGGCGAGTCCGGCCGGCTGCGCGGCCTGTTGCAGGACGAATGCCCGCAGGCCAAGCGCGAGATCTCGGTGCTGCTGCAGGCGCTCGAGGACCGGGTTCCGCAGGACTTGATGCGGGTCCATTCGGGCGAGCCGATCGGTAGCCTCTCGCCGCGCCTCGCAAAACGGCTGAGCGACGAGAAGGCGATGTCGCCGCAGGCATCGCGCTGGGCGGTCGCGACCTGGGCCCAGGGGCTTGGCCTCGAGGCCGCGCTCGGTCTCGGCCCGGACTTCGTCGGCACAAGCGACGAGCCGGCCCACTCCGCGCCGCCGGCGGGCGTCGGCCCGATCGCCGCGAACGAAGTGTTTCACGATACGGCGCCCCACGTGCAAGTACATGCGCTGCCGCCGCGACGCGTTCCGTGGTGGGCGGTAGGCGCTGCTGTCCTGGTGCTTGCGATCGTCGCCTGGTTCGGATTCCTGCAGCCGCGCCTCGACATCAAGGCCGTCGAGATGCAGGGCCCGTTCGTCGGCGACGGCAAGCCGCACGCGGTGCGGCTGCAGATCGATGCGCGCAACAGCACGCTGCGCGAGGTCGAGATGCGCTTCGTCCGTGGCGACGGCAACTGGAACGCGCAGCCGACCAGCTACCCGGTCGCCGCGACGGCGGGCCAGGTCGACGCCGGCACGCTCGCGGTCCAGACCGCCAAACCGATCAACGCGACCTTCGCCTACACGCTGGTCGGCGCCGACGGCAAGCGCAGCGCGCCGTTCGAGCGCACGTTCGAGATCGTGCCGCCGCTCGTCATCACCGGGGTCGACGTGCCTCGCCCCATCAAGGTCGGGCAGAACTTCGCGGTCGCGATCAAGTACCAGCGCAGCGGCGCCGACGTGGTGCGCGTCGAACGCCATGTCGTCAACAGCAGCACGCCGTGGGCCCAGGCCGACGCGGTGCAGCAGCTCGCGGCGCCCGACGCGAGCGGCAACGTGTCGTACAGCTTCGACGCGGCGACCAAGCCGATGCGCAGCACGGTCGAGTTCGTGCTCGTCGACGCCCAGGGCGTGCGCAGCGAGCCGCAGCGGGTCGCGCTGAACGTCGGCACGGTCGAGCCGACCGGCACCGGTCCGGGCACGATCGTCGCGATCCACGAGGTCCAGACGGCCGGCCAGCCGACCGGAATCGGCGCGGTGATCGGCGGCGTGGTCGGCGCCGTGATCGGCAACACCTTCGGCCGCGGCCGGGGCCGTGTCGGAACGACGGTGGTGGGTGCGGCCGGCGGCGCCTACGCGGGGCACGAGGTCGAAGGCGACGTGCGCAGCGCATCGACCTGGAACGTGACGGTGCGCTTCGACGATGGCAGCACGCGCACCTTCACGCAGACGACCGCGCCGCGGGCCCGCCAGGGCGATCGGCTGACGGTCGCGGCCGGGACCAGCGCGGCCTTCTAGCAGGGTCGACCGGCAGCTGACGGAAGGGCGAGCCCGACGAGGTCCATCCCTTAGAGTCAGAGTCCTGGCCTGGCCCTGGGACTATGAAGCGCGACTTCACTTCCGCGAACGCGAGCGGTACTTCGCCCGAGCACATCATGCTGACGCTCGCTACCGTGGAAGGGAGCGAGGCGTTTCGCTCGTCGCCGCGGCATCGCGCGCTGCTGCGCTACCTGGTCGAAAGCTCGGTCGCGGGCGATCTTGTCGCGCTCAAGGAAACGGTCATCGCGGTCGCCGTCTTCGGGCGACCGGTGGCCCGCTTCGATCCCAAGCTGGACAGCATCGTCCGCGTCGAAGCGCGCCGCCTGCGCGCTCGTCTCGAGGCTTACTACGCCGACGCCGGGCGGGATGCGCCGCTGCGCATCGGACTGCCGGTGGGCAGCTACGTTCCCGTCGTCGCCATGCGCCCCCGCGAGGAACCCGAATCCGAGGCGATGCAGAAGGCGCAGGATCTGGTCGAGCGGGGCCAGCACTTTCTTCGACAGGCGCTCTCGAAGCAATCGCTCGAGACCGCCCTGGCGCGCTTCGACGAGGCGATGCGGCTGGCACCGACGCTCGCCGCGGCCTACGTCGGCGCCGGCCGCGCCCACCTCAACCTCGCGACCGGCTGGCATCACGAGCCGAAGGTCGCCGCCGACCATGCCGCCGAGGCGCTTCGGCGGGGCTTGACCTTCGACCCGCGCAACGCCGTCGCCCATGCGCTGCTCGGCGCCATCCAGAACCAGTTCGAGCGCGACTGGCGCGCGGCACGGCGCAGCTTCGAGCGGGCCATCGGCCTGGAGCCGCAACAGGCCTTCGTGCATTCGGCCTACGGGGCGCACTTGTGCATGCGCGAGGAGCTGGCGCAGGCCGATCTCGAGCTCGCCCTGGCCAGGAAGCTCGATCCGCAGTACGTGAACACGCGCGCCCACATCATCAACCTGCGCATTGCGCAGGGGCGGACGGACGAGGCGGGGCTCGAGATCGAGTCGATGCGCGACCTTGCGCCGAACAGCCTGGCCGCCAACGGCCTGGCCGGCGTGTTGGCGATGGCGCGCGGCGATGCGGATGCCGCCGTGGCCATCTACACGGC
>JAYSLR010000456.1:0-5624 GCA_043725365.1 Rhizobacter sp.
TCGAGTTCTACGAGCGCATCGGCGGAGCCTCGATGGATCACGCACTCGAAGGCATGGACATCGGGGGCATCGGCGCCAAGGTCCGCGTCCAGGCCATCGACCTGGTCGAGGTGCAGTGATGCGCAAGCTCACCGAAGCCTCGCTCGACCGCGCCCAGCAGTGGCGCTGCTCGCCCTTCATCACACGCGAGGGCGACCACCACATCGACACGGAGCAGCTGCTCGCCACCGGTGCGCTGGAAGGTCCGTACCGACGCACGCGGCCGATCACTGTCACCTGGCGCATGCGCTTCTTGCGCGCGGTGCGCTCCATTCTTCTCAACCACCGGAGACCTTCATGAACGAACTGAGCACCGACACCAACTTCGACACCGCGCCGCGCATGGACCTGATGATGCTCGACGCGGAGAAGATGAATTCGCTCGTGCGCTTCAGCGAGATGATGGCGCAGTCCGTCGTCTCACTGCCCAAGCACTTCCACGGCAAGCCAGCCGACTGCCTGGCGGTGTGCCTGCAGGCGGCCGAATGGCGCATGAACCCGTTCGCGGTCGCGCAGAAGACGCACGTCGTGAACGGAGCGCTCGGCTACGAGGCCCAGCTCGTGAACGCCGTGCTGCAGGCCACCGGCGCGGTGACGAGCCGTCCGCACTACGAATATCGTGGCGACGGACAGAACCTCGAGTGCCGCATCGGCTACGTGATCGCCGGCGAGCCAGAGGTGACCTGGAACGAGTTCTACTGCGTCGCTCATGTCAAGGTGAAGAACTCGCCGCTGTGGGGCACGAACCCGAAGCAGCAGCTCGGCTACCTGCAGGTGAAGAACTGGGCGCGCCAGTACTGCCCGGGCGCGATCCTCGGCATCCGCACGCCGGACGAACTGCAGGACATCGCCGACGCTGCGCCGAAGACGCCGCGCCGCAAGAGTGATGGCGCGGCGCCGCTCGTCGAGCGCGTCGACGGCGATGGTGTGATCACCGGCGGCACACAGAAGATTGAGGCCGCTGCGCAGCAGCAGGCTTCACCGGCGCCAGCTCCCGCGCCGGCGAGCGCGAAGCCAGCGCCCCCGCCGCCGGCCAGCAATGCCCAGGGCGGCATCAGCGGTGGCCAGGTCGCGTACTTGCGCAACAAGCTCAAGGCTGCCGGCGTGGCTGAACAGTCCGTGTGCGACCGGTTCCAAACGACAAGCATTGAGCTGCTCAGCGTCGAAGACTTCGATGCGATGAAAGCAGAGCTGTTGGCGCTGGCATGAAGACCGATCGATTCTGGGCGAAGGTCGACATGACGCACCGCATCGTCGCGGAGCGCTTCTCAATGAGCCGCACGCTCATCTCGCTCGTAGTCCGAGGCAAGAGGTGGGCACATGTCTGAACTCACGTTCGATGAGGCCAGCCACACCTATCGAGTTGACGGTGTGCTCGTTCCCGGGGTCACGACGATTTTGAAGCCGCTCGCGAACTTCGACGGCATCCCGATGGACGTGCTCGAGGCCAAGCGCGATCTCGGCCAGCGCGTGCACTTCGCGTGTCAGCTCGACGACGAGGCGGACCTTGACGCATCCAGCATCGGCGACGACGTCGCGCCCTACCTCGCGGCCTGGCGCAAGTTCCTGAGCGAAGCGCAAGCGCGGGTGATCCACAACGAACAGCGCGTGTTCGAGCCGACGCTGCGCTACGCCGGGACGCTCGACAACGTGCTCGAGATCGGCGGCAAGAAGTGGCTCGTCGACAAGAAGACATCGATCTCCACGCCGATCGCCGCCGGTCCGCAGACCGCGGCCTACCTGCGCGCGCTTGCCGATCCGAGCGTCACGCGCCGCGCCGCGGTGCGCCTGCGCCCGGACGGCACGTACCGATTCGATTCGCTGGCTGGGGCGGACGATTGGTCAGCCTTCATGGCCTGCCTTGCACTCCACCGTTTCAAGGAATCCCACTCATGAGCACCGACAACATCCTCGCGCCAATCGCAGCACTCTCGCTGCCTGACAGCGCAGCGCTCTCCGGACGCGCGCAGCAGGCGCTTGGCTTCATCCAGTCGATGACGATCGACAGCGCCGAGACGTACGGCTTCGCGGCCGACGAGCTCATGGCGATCAAGACTCGCTCCAATACGCTGGAGAAGCAGCGGACCGCGATCACCGGTCCGATGAACACCGCGCTGAAGGGCATCAACGACCTGTTCCGCAACCCGGCCGATCTGCTGTCGCAGGGCGAACGCATCCTCAAGGGCAAGATGCTCGCGTGGGATCAGGAGCAGGAGCGCCTGGCCGCGATCGAGCGCCGCAGGGCCGAGGAGATCGCAGCCGCCGAGCGCAAGCGCCTCGAGGACGAGGCCGCCGCGCGCCAGGCCGAGGCCGACAAGCAAGCCGAGATCGCGCGCCAGGCCACTGCCGCCGGCGACGCGCAGGCCGCGCAGCTCGCGCAGGCAAGCGCCGACCGCGCGAACTCGCAGGCGCAAGAGGCTGCGATCACGTCGCAGCTCGTCGTCGCCGCGCCGGCCGTCGTCGCGATCGAGAAGACCAAGGGCATCAGCACCAGCAAGAAGGTCGACTTCGAAGTCGTCGACCTGGTCGCGCTGGTCAAGCACATCGCCGCGCATCCCGAGCTGCTCGCACTGGTGCGCGCCGATGACGTGAAGCTGCGTGCGTACGTGAAGGGCCTGGGCCTCGCGTGCCAGCTGCCGGGCGTGCGCGTGTTCGAGGAGCGCGTGCTGAGCGCGAGGGCGGCATGAACTCGCGGCTCGTCTCCATCCTCGCGCAGATCGCGGCGTGTCAAGCGCGCGTCGCCGGCATGCAGGCAGCGAACTCGCACCGCCTCTCGATCGACGCATCGGTCTCCTACGACGACGAGGCATTCGGCTACGAGGCTGCCGCCCTCGATCGCTTGGCTTCCGAGGCTGCCGCGCTCCCCTTCGCCGACGTTCCCTTCTGACCCCCCCCCACCAACCGGAGCCAACACATGAGAACCGCACTCTTCTACGATTCGGAAACGCAGGGCCTTCCCCTCTTCAGCGAGCCCAGCGAGGACCCGCGCCAGCCCCACATCGTGCAGCTCGCCGCCTGCCTGGTCGATCTCGACAAGCGCGAGACGATCGCATCGATGGACGTGATCATCGAGCCGGACGGCTGGGAGATCCCGGCCGAGGTATCCGCGATCCACGGCATCACGACGGAGTACGCGGCTGCGTACGGCGTGAGCGAGTCCATGGCCGTCGGCATGTTTATGTCGCTGTGGGAGCGGTCTCAGCGCCGTATCGCGCACAACGAGTCGTTCGACGCGCGGATCCTGCGCATCGCGCTGATGCGGCACGAGGACAACGACCCCGAGGCCGAGATCAACAAGCGCTGGAAGGCCGGACTCGCCGAGTGCACGCAGCTGCTGTCGACGCCGATCTGCAAGATCCCGCCGACCGCCAAGATGATCGCGGCCAATCGCAAGCACCACAAGAGCGCGAATCTCGGCGAGGCCTACCAGTTCTTCACCGGCAAGAAGCTCGAAGGCGCGCACCGCGCAATCGTCGACGTGCACGCGTGCATCGACGTGTACTTCGCGATCCAGGACCTGCGGCTCAAGAACGCGGCCTGACCTGTTTTCCAACCTTCAACCGGAGATCCAGATGACCGAAACACAAGCCCGCGCTGCGGGTCTCACCGAAGAACAGATCGCCACGCTGACGCTCGACAAGGGCGGCCACGGCAACGCCGAAGAGGGCCACTGCCTGCTCGAGGTCGTCTCGATGATGGCTGGCGAGAAATTTGGCGACTCGCCCGAATGCGTCGATCCAGTCCTCGCTGCGTTCGGTCGCAGCTGGAACGATCGCCTGCTCGATGCTGATCGTCAGCAGCTGAAGCAGTACATCCCGCTGCTGCTCGACACGTACAAGGGCTCGAAGCTGCAGATCGCGCGCGCGTTCCTCGCGCTCGACTGGGCGACCCGCACCCACCTGCCGATGTGGCTGGAGAAGGTGCCGGAGCTTGCCGAGCATGCGGCGAAGCTGCGTGCGCTGGCCCCGATCACGGCAGAGCTCGGCGAAGCCGAGCGCGCGGCCGCTATTGATCAGGCGAACGAGGCCGCCAGGGCCGCCAGGGCCGCCTGGGCCGCCTGGGACGCCTGGGCCGCCAGGGCCGCCAGGGACGCCTGGGCCGCCAGGGCCGCCAGGGCCGCCTGGGACGCCTGGGCCGCCAGGGCCGCCTGGGACGCCTGGGACGCCTGGGCCGCCTGGGCCGCCAGGGACGCCGCGGCGTTTGCTGCGCAAACGGCCGCCTACGAAGCAGCGAAGGGCTCCGCGACCTACGAAGAGGCACGCGCGAAAGCCGATGCCGTCTTCATGGCGCATCGCGACGAGATGCAGGCGCAGCTGCACGACCTCTACACCCGAATGATCAATGCGGAGCTGCAGGACGCGGCCGACTGATCACCCCACCACACCAAGAAAGGCAATCACCATGCACGAAGACAAACTCGCCGCCCAGGCCCGTCAAGCTACCGACGCATCCAACGGCTGCGCGATGACTCCCGACGATCGCAACGACGGCCGTGTCGGGCCGCATGCCTTCACGCTTGCCGTGGAACCCTGGTGCCGAGCCTCGAATCGGCAGATGGATCCGGACCTCGCGTTCGCATTCGCGGAGGTCCTCGAGCGCGAGCTAAGCAAGCCGTGGCTCGGCAATGCCACGACCGGACAGCTGATCGACGAGCTGCGCGCGCGCAGTGACCTCGGCTACCGCACACGCGGCCGTTGATCAAACCGACACCAGAAACGACCAGGAGCCCGCATGTTCCAGATCACCGACTTCACCGAGGCCCATCTGTCCACGGTCACCAACCGCGTCGAGAAGCACGGCGAGGACGACAAGCCGGCCGTGTCCCTCGGCCTCGAGCTCACCGTCGGCAATGACCTGCTCGACTCGATCGACAAGGACCTCGCGCCGCGTCTCTACAAGCACCCGGACACGAAGGCACTGCCAGGCGTGCGCGACGCGCTGACCGTGCTGGCATGCAACAGCATCGAGCGCGTGCTGCTTCCGACGAAGCACGAGGGCTGGACGCTGCAGGTCGACGACGGCATCGACAAGACGGAGCCGCTGACCTTCGGTGGGTGCAAGGTCGACAAATTCAGCGTCGAGCCCAAGCAGGGCGGCAGCGTGGTGCTTCGGCTGCGCGTGGGCACGAGCGATCTGGACGCAGCACGCAGCGGCATGCTGAGCATGCACGTCGGGCAGCCGATCTGGATCACGCTGATCGCGCCGAAGCCGGGCGAGGAGCCGAAGGCCAAGCCGAAGCAACCGGACGCGACTGATCTGTTCGCGGGCGAGGGTAAGCCGGCCAAGTCAGAGACAAAGGCCACGCTCAGCCCTGAGGCGGCATGGCCGTTCCCGAAGTCCGGCCGTGCTGATGGATCTGCGCCGCCCCAGTCCGTGACCGTCGAGCGCTCGCAACCAGGCACGCGCACAGCGCGCGGTCGCGAGCAGACCAAGGCGGCACTGGCCGCTGGCGCTCCGAAGCCGCCGATGAAGTACGTCGACAAGGAAACCGGCTCGACCTGGAGCGGCCGCGGCCTGAAGCCGAAGTGGCTCAAGGTAGCGCTGGAGCGCGGGAAGAAGCTGTCGGACTTCGAGGTACGGGCGTG
>JAYSLR010000457.1:0-4775 GCA_043725365.1 Rhizobacter sp.
GGTCGCCACGCTGCTGGCGCAGGATCTGCGCGAGCTTGTCGCGCACCGCCTCGAGCTGCGCGCGGCCGTTGTCGATGACGCGGTAGCGGCCCTCGAAGCCGAGCACCAGCGCGCAGTAGATCAGCTCGAGAAGATCGCGGTTCGCCTCGGGCTTCTCGGCCAGCCGCGCCATCAGCTGGAAGACCTTTTCGCCGCCCCAGGCCTCGTTGTGGAACATCGTCAGCAGGCTGTTCTGCGCCCACACGCCGGAGCCGCCCCAGGGCGTGTCGGCGGCGGCCTCGTCGATCATCGTGCACAGCACGTAACGCGCGGCCATCACGCGCTCGGGCGCGATGCCGGCGCTCGCGGCTCGCGCAGCGAAATCGCGCACGCTTTGCGCGAGCGCGTTGCGCAGCGCGGCGGGGTCGGCGTTGTGTCGCGTGCTGCGCAGCTGGGACGCGGCCAGCAGCAGGCGGTGGGCGAGCGCAACCAGCGGGTTCAGGCCGGCGTCGGGTGCGCCGATCTCGAGCATTGACCCGTTCGGCGCCTCGCGCGGCGGCTCGAACGGGCGCCGCGGGCCGGTCTGGCCGCCCGGGTTGGGCTTGATGAACGTGCGCGGCTCGTCGAGCTGGGCGAACGGATCGGTGATGCCGGGGGAATCCATCGTTGCGCGCCCGCTTCATCACTGGCGGATCGCCCAGAGTTCGAGTTCGAGGCCGGGAAAATCGCCGCCCACGTGCAACGCGAGGCTGCCGCTGCGCTCGATCTGCTTCCACAGATCACCGCCGCGATCGAGCTCGAAGTAGTGGAAGCCGGCGTGGAACGGCAACTGCCGCGGCGCGGTCGGCAGCAGGCGCAGTGTCACGCCGGGCAGCTGCAGGTTGACGAGGTCGCGCAGCCGATCGGCCGGGCCGAGCTTCGATTGGGTCGGAAAGCGCTGGCGCACCTGATCGGACGGCAGCTGCGCGTTCACCGCGAGCACGAAGTTCGATGTCCGCGCCAGTTCGGCATCGGGGAACACGCCGAGGCGCACCCCGCGGCCGCGATCGGCGAGCTCGATCTGCAGCGCGTTGCGCTCCAGCACGATCGACAGCATGCGCCGCAGCGCCTCGACCACCGGCGTGAACGTGGCGGCCAGGTCGTTATGGCGGTAGAGCGGAAACTCGGGCGGGTGGCGCGATTCGCTCGAGAAGGTGGAGAGATCGCCGGCGAGCTGCAAACACGCGAGGTGGAATTCGCCCGGGTGCACGTGCGGTCCGCCAGCGTGCTGGCGAAACACCGGCTCGGCGCGGTTCAGTGCCTGCAGCATCAGAAAATCGGCCATCTCCGAAGTGCCGTGGCCGAGCTGCCCCATGCGCGCCGCGAGCGCACGCGCGCGCTGCTGCATCAGCCCGTGAAGCAGCGAGGCCGTGGCCGAGAGCTGGGCGGTGGCCTCGATGCGTGTCTGCGGCGCGATGTAGTCGCGCGCCAGCACGACCTGGTTGTCGGCGCGGCGCTCGACCACGCTGGCGACGCCGAGCAGCGCGTAGGCATCGGTCGCATCGCGGGCGCGGATCAGGCTCAGGTTGAGCGCGCCGGTCTGGATCGGCTCGGGCTCGTCGACGGCGTTGGTGTGGTCGCGCAGCTCTTCGTTGACGGCGCGAAAGCGGTACAGTTCGCGGGTTTGCATGAGCGAGCCCGCATCGCCGAAATCGATCTCGGTCACGCCGACGCGGGCCACCGGCGCGGCGAGGCAGACGATCTCGCTCTTCAGGTCGGCCGGGATCTCGAGGGGTACCGGCGCGGCATCGAGCGAGGGGATCGTGAACGGTGTGCCGTCGGGCAGCACGCCACTCGCGCGCAGCACGCCGACGCGGCCGAGCGCGAGCAGGCCTTCGTCGAGCACGAGTTCCGAGAAACCCCAGGCGTGCGGCCCGGTCGCGCGCACGCGCAAGTCGAGCAGGTGTTCGACATGCCGCGCTTCCTGCTGGAAGTGATGCGGCTGCAGAAACATGCCCTGCGACCAAATGACTTTGCTGCGCCAACTCATGATGTCGGCCCCCCGCTCGACGGGTACGTCGAGCGACCCCCCGAGGGGATCGGGCCTTGCGGGGGCCACGTTGGCGGGCCTCTTCGTGGCCCTTGGCGGCGCGGCGCGGCGGCCCGCCATGCTGTGCTCGACACGGGGTCTCTCATCGGTTCTTACTTCACGACCACGGCGCTGATCGACAGCTCCTCGGCATTGATCAGGATGCGCTGCTTCTGCCCGGGCTGGATCGCGACCACGCCGCGCCACTTCGCGTGGTCGAGGTCGCGATAGGCCGCGAAGACGCCAACGAAGCGTGTCTCGGGTGCCGTGAGCTTGTTGATCGGGCGCGAATCGCCGGGATTCAGGATGACCTCTTCGCGCCCGACCATCTCGGTGCCAAGTTCGGCCTGGTCGCGCTGGTAGAGCGAGACGAAATCGGCGTTGTTGAAGGCCGTGACCGACTTCAGTTCATAGACCCGCACCAGCAAGGGCGAGGGCCGCTTACTCGCGCTCGGGTTGACGTTCGCGGCGGCCTGCAGCGTGCCGGTCACCTCGGTCGGCGGCGGCGGCTTGGTGCCGCAGCCTGTGATCATCAAGGCCAGCAGCGCGCCCGTCGCGGGCCAGACACTTCGCATTCCGAACGTCTTCATCGCTGCTCTCCTGTGCCGCAAGAATAGCCAGCAGCGCCCCGTTCCAGGCGTGACTTAGGTAACCCTGCGGATGCGAGGTCGCTCTAAACTTCGGCGTACGTCTGGCCCAGGGAGCAACCGTCTTGAAGAAGAGTCCGTGGCGTCGCACGGTCGATGCGGTTTCACCGTATGCCGTGGCCTTCTGTGCGCTGAGCACGCAAGCGGCGGCACCGAAGCCGGTGCCGTTCGCCACCTGTCTCGACAGCCTGCGGCGCGAGCTGCCGCAGCACCCGCAGGTGCGCGCCGAAACGTTCGAGACGCACACTCGCGACGTGCAGGATCTGCGACCCGTGATTCTTGGCGCGACCGAGAGTCAGCCAGAGTTCAAACTCGCGGTCTGGGACTACATCGCCCGGCTCGTTGACACACAACGCGTCGCCGACGGCAAGGCCGTGCTTGCCGCGCAGGCCGAAGCGCTGCGGGCGATCGCGACGCGGCGTGGCGTCGATGCCGCAACTGCGGTGGCGGTATTTGGTGTCGAAACCGACTATGGCCAGGTCGAGGGCCGCTACCCCGTCGTCGACGCGACTTTGAGCCGCGCCTGTCTCGACCTGACCAGCAAGGAGCGCAAGCGGCACTTCTTCGCGGCGCTGTGGTTGTTGCAGCTGGGGCTAGTGCAGGCCGATGCGTTTCGCGGCTCGTGGGCCGGCGCGTTCGGGCTGACGCAGTTCATGCCGGGCACCTTCGTCACCTTCATGGATAGTGGCGAAAGCACGAGTGCCGCGATCGACATCGTGCGCAGCGCGCCCGATGCACTCGCGACGACGGCCAATTTCGTCGCCGGCTCGGGCTGGGTCGAAGGGCTGCGCTGGGGCGTTGAGGTGATGCGGCCGAAGGGCGCGTCGCGCGGGTGGGTGGCCACAGAGCGAGACCACGCGTGTCTGGGGACGGGCGCGAGCAACAAGGCAGGCAAGTGCCGCAGCGTCGACCAGTGGGCCAGTCTCGGTGTGACGCCGGTGGCTGCGGTCGGCGATCTCGCCGCGCCTTCGTTGCCGGGCGACGTAGCTGCGGCGCTACTCGCACCCGCCGGCGACGACGGACCGGCCTGGCTGGTGACGCGCAATTACCAGGCGCTGTGGCAATACAACCGCGCCGACACCTACGCGCTGGCGATCGGCCTGCTCTCCGATGCCTTGCGCGGCGACCCGCCGATGCGCGCCGCGTGGCCGACCGACGACCTGGGTCTGGGACGCGCCGAGATGCGCGAACTGCAGGCCGAACTGGTGCGACGCGGGCACAGCGACGTGAGCATCGACGGATATGACGGCCCCCGCACGCGCGAGGCGATCCGCGCCGAGGAGCGCGCACTGGGCTGGCCGGAGACCGGCCGCGCCGGCGCGCGCGTGTTGGGCGCGCTGCACTGAGCGCGGGCCGCGTTCGCGACACCTTCCAGCGTCCTCATTTCTCGGGATGGCTGCGTGTGCCTAACCGGCGGACACTAACGCGTGCTCTTTCTCTGCAGGAGATAGCGATGGCGCGATTGGCCGATCGGGAACGCGAGATGCGTGATGCGATGCGCGGCGAAGGCTGGTCGTTGAGCGGGCCGAACCGCATCGTCAAGGTCGTGCCGCTCGGCCGGCCGCTGGCACCGTTGCTGAAGGGCTACGTGGGGCTCGAGAAGTCGCTACTCGGCAAGACTCCCGGCGGCATCGAGGCGGCGCTCGGTCTGCCCTCGGGCTCCCTGAGCGGGGGGCCGCGTCTGTATTTCTTCGCGCAGCTGCGCTTCGATCTTGTTCGCGTGGGCCCATGACAGCGCCTTGTGCTTGCTCGCGTTGGCATGCACCTTGGTGCCGTCCAGCGCGATGGTGCCCAGCTTCAGGCACTTCATTTCGCGTGCGAGCACGAGCACCTGCACGAAAAGCGACTTCACCTGCGGCAAAAAGCGGTTCTGTCGCAATAGGGGCGCGAGGTCGAGCGAGACCGCGTGGTTGGCGCCAGATCAGAAGGCCAGAGAGTAGAACTGCTGTGCTGCGGACGAGAGTTGGCCTTCGGGGCGATCAAGCTGACCCTTCTTGATCATGTGCATGGTCTCGATGCCGGCGATGATCTTGGCTGCCGACCAGAACGACTTGAACCCAAGCATCGGCCTGACCCGCCGC